>CABXJW010000001.1 GCA_902512585.1 uncultured Woeseiaceae bacterium
GAGGTGGTTTCATGACTATAAAAATGAATGACGAAGTTGCCTTCTTGGATTACAGGGAAAAAGCACCTCTAGCGGCCCACAAAGATATGTACCTTGATCAAGATGGAAATGTAATTGAAAACTCTACTTTAATTGGAGGGCAAGCAGCCGGGGTTCCTGGAACCGTGGCAGGGTTCTGGAAAGCGCACCAGCGTTTCGGAAAACTGCCTTGGAAAGATTTAATTGAACCGGCTATATCTCTTGCTGAAGAGGGCTTTTTTCCAGCAAAAATTTTAGTAGATGATATTCAAAACTCATTGAGCTGGTTTGGTGATAATACAAATTTCAAAGCTTACTTTGGCTCCATCAAAGTAAATGAAAAGTTCAAGCAACCAGAGCTTGCAAATACGCTCAAACGTATTGCTAAATATGGTGCGGATGACTTTTATCGCGGTAGAACAGCCAAACTAATCGTGGAACAAATGAAAAATAGTAATGGCCTAATCACAAAAAAAGATCTTGAAAAATATGAAGCAAAATGGCGTGAGCCGCTGAGAGTATCATGGCGTGATTATGAAATAGTTTCCTCGCCACCACCAAGTTCAGGTGGCTTTGCGGTAATTCAATTATTGAAAATGAAAGACTATCTCGCACATCTTTTTGAAGGTGTAGAGCATAATACGCCAACGTATATTCACTTAGTAGCAGAAATGGAGAAAAGAGTCTTTGCTGATAGAGCTGAATACTTAGGTGATCCAGATTTCTTCGATACTAATATAAAAACCCTTATAAGTGATGATTATATTGCATCCCGAGCATTGGAAGTCAACCCAAACAACATATCGAAACTTGAAGGTGTTAGTCCTGGAATAGAGTCTCCTAATACAACTCATTACTCCATCGTTGATCAATGGGGTAATGCTGTTTCAAATACCTATACTATTAACTGGAATTATGGCAGTGGAGTAGTGATTGAGGGTGCTGGCTTCTTACTTAATAATGAAATGGATGATTTCAGTGCCAAACCAGGAGTTCCAAATATATTTGGTGTTGTAGGTAATATTGCTAATGAAATTCAACCAGAAAAAAGGATGCTTTCTTCAATGTCTCCAACTATTATTCTAAAAGATAATGAAGTGGAAATGGTCCTTGGTACTCCAGGTGGATCCACAATTTTCACCAGTGTTTTTCAGGTCATTACTAATATTGTCGATTTCAAAATGAGTCCTTACGAGGCAATTAAAGCCACTCGATTCCATCATCAACTTCTTCCAGAAGATGAAATTACATTTAATGGTTATACTATCAATAACCCTTTACCTAGAGAAACTATCACTTCACTTGGTGATTATGGTTACAAGGCCATCCCACATAGTTATGATTTTGGTGATGTACAAATAATTATAAAAGATAAAACATCCTGGATAGCCGCTTCAGATCCTCGTGATCGAGGTGACTCAAGAGTATTCAGAGCGCCCAGTTTAATTCAATAAATCATTAGCAAGGGAATGTAAGCCCAATCCGATGGGTGGTCGCCGATGTGGAAAATTCTGCTCATAAGCGTAAGAAATTTGAATCAATAATCCCTCTGAATATGGGCGGCCTAGGATTTGCAATCCAGCAGGTAATTTATTTTGCCAAAACCCCATTGGTACTGTAACCGCAGGGAGACCAGCACTTGGTGCCAGAAATTGATTGTTATCACCTCGATACTCTTCTCTTGCTTTATCAATCGGAGCTGGTGGATTTGACCATGTTGGATAAACCAACGCATCCAAATTAGCTTCAGCCATAGCGATTAAAGTATTTTCAAGTAATTCATTTCGAAGTATATTATGTGGCCACAATTGACATGCATCTTGTCTTTTTTCTGGATTTACATCTACTGGAAATTGTGAAAAATATTCCATTCCACCTTCTGAAGCTGGTGCATATTCTCCACTGTCTAATAATATCTTCATATCTAAAAAGGGAGGTGTATTTAGCGATTGTAAATAACGTTTCAGATCATAGCGAAAACTACTGCAAGATTTAATCTCATTTTCTAAATCAGAGAATCTATGTATTTTAATGCCTTCTATGATAGTTGCTCCCACAGACTCCATATCCAATAATGCTTGAGTAAATAAAGAGTTAATCTCTTCATCGGCATCCTCGTGATCTACCAGCGCCCGAAGAACCCCAATACGCTTTCCTGATAAACCATTAATATCTAGAAATTCCATATAATCATGCTCTCTCATGTTCGGAATAGAGAGAGGATCAGCACTATCATGACCTGCAATTACATTAAATATTCGTGCACCATCTTCAACTGTTCTGGTCATAGGACCAGCAATATCTCGATCAAAGATAAGCGGAATTACACCATCACGGCTAGTAAGACCTATCGTCGAGCGTATACCAAAAAGCGCCAAATGTGATGAAGGACCTCTTATCGAATTACCGGTATCACTCCCTAAGCCAGCGATTGCAAAATTAGCCGCAACCCCTGAAGCAGTTCCACCAGAAGATCCTGCTGGAACATAATTAATATCATAGGCGTTAGCTGTTCTCCCAAAAGAGGATGATACAGTTTCCCTAGGACTGAATGCCCATTCTGCCATATTTGTTTTAGCAATGATTATGGCGCCAGCTTTTCTAAGTTTGCGCACCATAAATGCATCATCAGGAGGAAAATTATCCACAAGAGCAATTGAGCCACCACTAGTCACCATATCATGTGTATCAAAATTATCTTTAACTAAAACTGGCACACAAAATAAATCTGGAAGCAACTCACCATTAGCTATCATTTGATCAATAATTTCAGCTTTATTAAGTGCCTGCGAATTAACAACTGTAATTGCATTAATTCCTGAACTCTCATCATACATTTCGATGCGCTTAAGATATCCTTCAACCAGGCTCCGACAGCTAATCTGTCCATTTAATAGGTAATTTTGTACTTCAGGTATAGTTAATTCTATTAAAGAAATTTCTTTTAAGGATCTGTTCCCACATGAGGCTGATAACAAAGTAATTAAAATATAAACTGCGAGTCGGTTCGTTCGCATATTAATTTTCTCATTCAGCTTGTTTTAAATTATAGAACTGATAAATACCCAATAAACCAACCTCTGGAATATTAATGATCGAAGTTGGTATATTTTGCATTAGATCTTGATAATTGTCTTTATTCTCGAAGCCGAACCTAAATAAACTCTCTTGCATTAAATGAGAGTTTGAATTAATTAAGTCTCCTGTAATTAAAATCCCATCAAAAGCACCTATTGCAAGTGCAAAATCTCCCGCAATTTGTCCCAACATCTCAAAGAATAAATCAACACTGAGTTTTGCTATCTCACTGTTATGAATTTGCTTAAAAATTTCCTCTGATGAATATTCTTCATAGCGTTTATTTTTTATACAATGTAAAGCCCAATGTATATTTCTCAAACCAGGTCCAGAGGCAACTGTCTCATTGACCACTCTATTATACTTACCTCTAAGCACCTCAACTATTTCTAACTGAAGCTCACTTTGAGATGCAAATCCAACATGTCCTAATTCTGCAGCATATACCCTTGTTTTGTCTTCATCTTTACGTAAACCTGCACCACCTAGTCCAGTCCCTGGTCCAATAATACCAATATTGTATTGAAATTTTTTTGTATGTGCCTGCTTCAAAGGACCAATAGCTTGATAATTAGATTTATTTATGGTTTCTATTGCGAATGCAATAGATTCAAAATCATTTATCACATGAATGCTATCAATATTAAACTTTTTAGCTAATTCTTTTCTATCAACCAACCAATGACTGTTGATTACCTTTATTTTTTCTTCAAAAATTGGTGCAGCAACAGCTAAAAAAGCGTTATCAATAGCATCTAAATTAATCTCTTTTAAATAAGACTCAATAGCATCACTTAAGGTTATATAATCAGCACATTTCATCTTTCTGTATTCATAGAAAGATAAATTTTTGGTTGATGTCAATGCAAAACGTGCATTAGTACCTCCAATGTCCCCAATAAGTGTGATTTTATCTCTCATAGTTTAATATCGCTCAATAATCATATACTTAAAATTTCTCAAAAAAAAATGTTAAAGTCTTAATACTTCATACCTTTAATTAAACATATCAATCATTTTTTTGAAAGGACATTATACTGACATGCTATCAAGTTTTGACTGGATGATTATAGGCTTATACTTTTTATTTTTAATAAGTATCGTATCTTACGCAAGTCGCAATCAAAAAACGTCCACAGATTATTTTTTGGCAGGAAGGAATGTGGGATTCTTTGCAATTGGTGCCTCAATATTTGCATCTAATATAGGATCGGAACATATTGTTGGCCTTGCAGGACAAGGCGCATCAACTGGGTTAGCAATGGCACATTATGAATTGCATGCATGGATTGTTGTCTTATTGGCCTGGATATTTGTTCCTTTTTATTATCAATCGAAAGTATTCACTGTGCCTGAGTTCCTTGAGAAACGTTTTGGTAAAGAACCTCGTTGGATCTTATCAATTGTCTCATTAGTTGCTTATGTTTTAACAAAAGTCTCAGTAACAGTTTATGCTGGAGCTCTAGTTTTTCAAACATTATTACCTGATACCTTTGGGACACCACAAAATGCATTTTGGATTGGAGCGATAACGACAGTTACTCTAACAGGCTTGTACACTATCGCAGGTGGTCTCAGAGCAGTACTTTACAGCGATCTTCTTCAAACAATTATTCTAATTATAGGATCAAGTGCCATCACCTACTTTGGACTTAAGGAATTAGGTGGGTTCCATGAATTACAGACATTTGCCAGTCAAAATGTCGCTCAATATCAACTCTGGAGGCCATTATCTGACCCTGATTTTCCTTGGCTTGGAATATTGATTGCTTCGCCAATTGTGGGAATTTGGTATTGGTGCACAGATCAATACATCGTCCAGAGAACCTTAGCTGCAAAAGATTTAAAAACAGCCCGAAGAGGAGCACTATTGGGTGCATTTTTTAAAATTTGGCCTGTGATGATTTTCCTTATTCCGGGTCTAATCGGAGCTGCACTTAATGCGAAAGGTATTCTTGATATAAACAAGAATACTAATGGGGAAATCATAGGTGACCAAGTATTTCCAACGATGGTAGCCACACTTTTACCCGAAGGCCTAAGGGGGCTGGTTGTTGCTGGTATTATCGCAGCATTGATGAGTTCATTGTCCTCATTATTTAACTCAACCGCTACATTATTCACATTTGATATTTATAAGAAGCTAAGACCCATGGTTTCAGATAAACAATTAGTTTTCGTTGGGCGTATTGCAACCCTTGGTGTAGTGATTTTAGGTTTAATGTGGATTCCTATTATGCCGCTTATTTCTGAAGGCGGTCTATATCAATATCTTCAAAGCGTCCAAGGCTATCTTGCTCCACCCATTACAGCGGTATTTTTATTGGGATTATTTAATCGAAGAATTAATAACAAAGGAGCCACTTGGGGGCTTTCATTAGGATTTTTGCTTGGCATGACTAAATTGATCATCCAAGCATTCTTTGGTGAAGGAAAAATAACTAATCCAAAGATTCTGGCTTATATCGGTGACATTAACTTCCTTTATTTTTCAGGCATCTTATTTCTTTTTTGTACGCTTCTGATATGTCTTGTATCTTATCAAACGGAGTTACCTGATGAGAATCAAATAGATGGATTAACCTATCAAACAATAGATAAAGAGACGATTAGAGAAAGTTGGGATAAAAAAGACATTTATGCTACTGGGGTTATTTTAGGTCTTGTGCTTGCAATTTATCTCTATTTTTCGTTTTGGATTTGATCTGCCGTATTCAGTTCACCGCAATGAGGGCAATACAGTTTTTTAGGTTTCCAATTATCCATTGAGGCGATGGTCCAATACCCCTTGCAAAAAGCACAAGTAAAGTGCCATATGGTTTCTTTATCAATTTTCATAATTTTGCACTCACTGCTAACTTGATCTTTGTTGCTTCCCTTTTTGGTAAGCATTTGACATTAGCACAATTATCTTATTACATAAAAGTATGATTACCGAAGAAATGATGCTCAGAACTTGGCTGCTGCTTGCAGTTTCTAGCCTAATTCTGCTATTCGTTTCCGCCTACTTTAATAAAGTAACGGTATACCGAAATTATAATGACTTGGGTTGGTCTTTGTCTTTGACTTATACCCCAATCTTAACCTATTTTATTCTTGGTTTTATCCTACAAAACGATGCTGAACTAAGCGCATTTATCTCAGAAACCACAATAGGAATGTCTATATTTGCAACAGGGGCTGTTATTACGATTATCTCAATCTTTAAGATTTATAATAATTCTATTAGGGATAACAATTTATTACTGGGCATTTTTATTGGAACTGGAAAAATAATTATTGCTGCTATTATCTCTGCACTAGCAATAAGTCTTATAAGGTATCTATTTAGAGACGATAGAAAGTTAGGTCATGTTGCAATTTTTGCGATGCTATTTGGTATTTTTACTTGGTTTATAAATACATTGATCAACGGGGATCGAATGGGTAAAGTAGATAATTATGAGTAATCAGAATGATATTTCGTACCTTACATCAGAAGATTTGGAAATGCTTCTCCTTGGAACAGTCGCCTTCTGGGGTGATGGCTCGTTAAATAAGGAAGAGCTTGATTTATTAAATCAAGGTTGCAGAAAAAGGATAGAAAACCTTCAGATAACCGCTCTCTCTGACTCAAACGACATAGAATTATCTAGCAAAGAATATATTATTGCGTTATTTAAAATGATCGAAAAAGTATCCGGTGACAGTAAAATCTATGAGGATACCGAATTACATAAAGATTTTATAAAAAAGAAAGGCAAGGATTACCAACCGGATGATCAGCTCAAATTCTTTTCTTTTTTGATCAATGAATTGAATGCCTCATATGAGGATGACCTGAATCCAGAGATTGAAGTTGCAGAGATTCCAAAGGAACAGTTAGAAAAATTGTTCGATGAGCTGAAAAAGGAAAGCATTGAAAAATTTAATGTTAGAAGAGAAAAAGAAGATTTTCTAAAAGCAGTAAATGATTTTCCGGAAGTCTTTAAATCTTGCATAAATATTGAGTATGAATATAAAGATAATTTACGTATGGTATTTTTTACCAGAGTGATAAATCTGTATGTGGCCAGCGATATACGCAATATGCCGTTTAAATTTGATTTCCTTAAAACGAAATCCTATAGAAAAATGTCTCCGGATGCATTTTTAAATCTTCTCAAAGAACATTATGATGAAAACCCAAAAGATTTTTCAAAAAAACTTTTAAAATCCTTCATGTCCGAAGGGGAAATCGAGTCTTTGAAAAAGCTTGATAAAGAAAAAGAAGGCGATAGTGCAGGATTAAGGTTTACTAAATTATCTAATGAAATGAAAAAAATAGTGGATATAGATAAAGAAACTGACAAAGAAAAAGACATGATGCAACTGTTAGATTTATATAGAAAAAAAGACAGTATTGCAGGTGGATGTGGATGTTTGGTAATAATTGTTTTAGCTGCTGTATGGTATTTTTGGTAAATGAAGATGGAGTTTAGCAATGGCACGTAGAATGAGAAGCTTTACTTCAGCTGCTAATAAAGGAAAGGCGGGTGAAGTTTTTTTTAACAATATGATGGCTTCGGGAGCGAAGAATAGAAAGAAGCGTGAAAAAGAAAAAGCTCAAAAAGCGAGAGCTCTCGCACGCCATCAAAAAATTGAGGAAAAAGAGAAAGAGAAAGAACAAAAAAGACTTCAAAGGGCGAGAGAAAAGGCAAAACGTGAGCAACAAAAATTAAACGAAAAGGTAGGAAAATATTACAAACGTTTAGAGTTGGAATTTGAAAAGAGAGGGATGCTCCTTATAGATAAAGTTGCATTCAGGATCATTCACAAGGCCATCGATTCATCCATCTCAATTTCCCAATTAAATAAATATTTTATAGATGGTGAAGAGGATAATATCAAAATAGAAACTGTCGCAGCAGTTATATTTGAATATATAGTAAGTTTTATCAAAGCAGGCTCTATAGATGACTATTTATTAGATCACCCTGCATATAAACCTCTTTGTTTTCATCTTGTAGATAAAAACTACCCCAGCATTGAGGAGATGTTGTCGGATGATGAAACTAAAAAATTTATGGCCGCAGTAACCGAAAGAGAAGATCACCTCGAAAGCAGAATTGAGGCTAATAATGAAATTTCTGAATTTATTTCTAAGTTAATAGATGATTTATTGATGCTTCCTGAAGATTTTCTTGCTATTAATGAAATGATTGAAGCAGACAAAGGAATGTCGATCACTGTTGAATCAATCAAAGAAACAAAAGAATACTCAGATGGAGTAAAAAACAAAGAAGCATTAGTCAAAAAGGTAGACGCTCAATATTCAGGATTAATCAATACTCCCGCAGGAACTGCTTAATTAAAAACTATCACTCTTCCTCTCTTTTTACTGCTTGTTCTTCTCGGATTTTTTCGTATTTTTTGTTTCTTGCTTCCTCTTTCTCGTCCAGAAGTCTTTTTGTTTCTTCTCGAGCTCCTTTTGTCAGCCCCTCAGCAGAAAATCCTCCAGTCTCATCAAACGCATCCTTAATATCTCTTAATTCTTCTTTAAACTCAGCTGCTGACGTCTTCACTTCATCTTTAAAATTTTCTTTTGCTTCTGCTATTTTTACTTTTTCTTCTCTTAATTCTTCTTTCATCTCAGCTGCTGACGTCTTCAAATTTTCTTTTGCTTCTGCTATTTTTACTTTTTCTTCTGCTTTTACTTTTTCAAAATTTTCTTTTGCTTCTGCCATATTTTCTTTTGCATTTTTTAATATTTTCTTGAATATACCCATAATTTTAATCCTTATTTATTAAAACAAAGAAATTATTTAAATTTTCGTTATTTTATTATAACCATAGAAAGCCACTCAGAAACAATAGCTGGCTTTTCTTCACCTTCGATTTCAACCGTGACCTCAGATTTTATCAGCCATTGCCCTGAGTTTTTCTCTGTGCAGGATAACGGCTTTGATCGTGCACGAATTCTGCTGTTTACCTTAACTGGCATTACAAAGCGAACTTTATCAAATCCATAATTGATTCCCATGACTGTTCCCTCAGGAATCAAGCGACAATTTTCAGTTAGATAAGTCAGCATGGATAGTGTAAGAAAACCATGTGCAATGGTTGAGCCAAATGGTGTTTTTTTGGCTTGATCTTCATTGATATGAATAAACTGATGATCTTTTGTGACATCGGCAAATTTGTTTATTTGTTCTTGGTCCACCAAAAACCAATCAGAGCAACCAATCTCTTTACCTATGTAGTCATTTAGTTTTTCTTTTGGAACTAGCTTCATTGGTTTTTCCTTTTTTAGAAAATTTAATTCATTGTGAGTATTACTTTTCCTTTTGCTCGTCTCTCAGTGATCACTTCAAAAGCTTCTTTATACTGATCAATAGTAAACTCTTCGGTGACTCTTGGTGTTATATCCCCAGAAGCAATCATGGCCCCAAGTTCTTTGATATTTTGTATGTGTTTATGAGGATTTTTGGCTGCCCAAGTTCCCCACCACACCCCAATTGCACTTGCCTCTTTTAATAAGAGTATATTTGCTGCAAATTTGGGGATATCACCAGATGCAAATCCAATGACAAGATAACGTCCATGCCACGCAGTTGCTCTAAGTGCGGCATCAGTCAATTCACCGCCCACAGGATCGTATACCACATCCACGCCTTTACCGTTTGTTAATTCTTTGACCGCTTCCTTTAATGAAGATTTTGTATAATTAACTGTCTCATCTGCACCGACATCTTTTGCAAATTCTAATTTTTCATTGCTGCTTGCGGCAGCAATAACTCTTGCGCCCATGGCTTTTGCTATTTCGATGGCAGTGACACCAACACCACCCGCTGCGCCCAGAACTAAAATTGTTTCTCCTTCTTTGAGCTCTGCAGATTGTTTGAGTGCATGATAACTGGTGCCATAGGTCACCATGAATCCTGCACCTTGAGAAAAATTCAACGCAGGGAATAATGGTATGGTCGTGTTCTCATCGGAAATGCATTTATCTGCAAAAGCACCACCTTTGCTCATTGTTATGACTTTATCGCCTGGTTTGAATCTTTCTACTCCTTCACCCACTGCTTTAATAATTCCAGATGCTTCATTACCAGGAATAAATGGCGGTTCAGTCTTAACTTGGTATTTCCCCTCAATAGACAATACGTCTGGGAAATTTATTCCCGCAGCTTTAACTTTGATTAATATCTGCCCTTTTGAAGGTTTAGGATCATCCAGCTCATCTAGAATGAGCTCACTGGGTGGTCCATATTGTTTACATACGAGGGCCCTCATCTAGAAAATTTCCCTATAGCAAGAACTCATGAGGCAACTTCGAATAATGAAGCAGCACCTTGGCCACCTCCAATACACATTGTACAGACCACATACTTGGCACCTCGCCGCTTGCCTTCTATTAGAGCATGACCAACCATTCTTGCCCCGGACATTCCATAGGGATGACCAATGGAAATAGCGCCTCCATTTACATTTAATTTTTCATTTGGGATTCCCAATCTATCGCGACAATATATTACCTGAACAGCAAATGCCTCATTGAGCTCCCAAAGATCAATATCATCCATTGTTAAACCAGTTTTTTCTAATAATTTTGGTACTGCAAATACTGGACCAATACCCATCTCATCAGGATTACATCCCACTACTGCAGTGGCACGATAATATCCCAATGGTTCAATTCCCCTTTGTTTTGCTACTTCTGCCGCCATCACTACGGATGCAGATGCACCATCAGATAGTTGACTGGCATTACCAGCAGTAATGAAACCACCTTCTCTAACTGTCTTTAACCCCTCTAAACCTTCAAGGCTTGTCTCTGGACGATTCCCTTCATCCTTATTTAGCGTCACCTCTTTGAAGCTTATTTTTCCCGTATCGCGATCCATTAAACCCATGTTAGATGATAATGGTGCAATTTCTGCATCATACTTACCAGCAGTTTGCGCTAATGCCGTTCTTTGTTGACTTTGCAAAGCATAAGCATCTTGACTTTGTCTGCTAATATTATAGCGCTTAGCTACCACTTCAGCTGTATCTAACATAAGCATATAAATATGCTTATGTTTAGCGGTAAGGTTTTTATCAACCACCCTGTGCGTATTCGCGTGTTCATTCTGAACCAGGCTGATTGACTCCAAACCGCCAGCAACCATAATGTCATGTTCGCCTGTCATTATAGATTTTGATGCAGTCGCTATGGCCATCATGCCAGAAGAACATTGGCGATCTATGGTCATTCCTGCTGTGGTAATTGGTAGATCTCCAGATAAAGCGCATAATCTTGCTATATTCTGACTTTGCGTACCTTGTGGCATGCCACAGCCCATAATTACATCCTCAACAGATTCAGGATCAATATTAGCTCTGGCGACCGCATGCTGAATAGCATGCCCACCCATAGTTGGGGCGTCAGTATTATTATAAGCACCGCGATAGGCTCTCCCTATGGGTGTTCTAGCAGTCGATACAATTACCGCTTCACGCATGACTTTTCCTCATATTTAGTTTCTCAATTTTTTGTTTAAATTTAATCCTAAATTCTTAGCGCCTTGAATAGCAAATTTTTCAGTTTGCCTTGCTCCATTCTGAGTTTCTTCCATTCTTTCTTCATTAATTATAGATTGCCAATGTTCTGCCACCCCTTCTGCTGATAAATTTTCTGGTAGAAGGTTTATTCCTTCAGTTTCAAAGCCTTTATAAACATCAAAACTACCACCACCAGCCCCCAAAATAACTCTACTTGGTGCATCCTTACTGCATAAAAAAACCACTCCAGGACTTACCGCCTCAGGTGATAATAAATCAAAAACAGGTTCCGGAAATAAACCCTTTGTCATCTCCGTTCCTGCCGCGGGCGCAAGACAATTAATATTTATATTATACTTCATTCCTTCTAGATGTAGGGTGTTCATCATTCCAACCATTGCCATCTTTGCTGCGCCATAATTTGTTTGGCCAAAGTTTCCATAAAGTCCTGAACTAGATGAGGTTAAGACAATCCTGCCATATGCTTGTTCCCGCATTATTTCCCATACTGCTTTAGCACAATACATTGAACCCATTAGATGGACATCTATTACTAAACGCATATCTTCAGGGGTCATTTTTAAAAAAGTTTTATCTCTTAATATCCCAGCATTATTGACTAAAATATCTATTCTTCCCCATTTATCCATAGCCTGCGAAATCATATTTTGCACTTGATCAAAATTTGAAACATCAGCACCATTAGCGCATGCATCACCACCTTGCTTGATAATATGATCTACCACTGATTGAGCATTTTCTGATACACCCTCACCTTCAGCTAAATCATTAACAATTACCTTGGCGCCTCTCTCAGCAAGCGCTAGCGCATGAGCCCTTCCTAAACCTCTTCCTGCACCTGTAACTATAGCAACCTGACCATCTAAACTAATTTTCATCTCAATTCCCTTCATTAAAAAAACATTATTTTGATAACCTATTATCAACTTGCAGCGATATAAAAATCTTTATACTGTCAGATTTTTCTTATTTTATTTTTGCCTTCTTCTCTTCTTCTTTCTAGCTTTAGATTCTGCTCCTACTTGTTTGCGCGCTGGTAATTTAAATACGGTAGCTAAATTAGAAAAATCATCTAACAAATGAGGTATTGCCATTGCTGCAACAAATTCATCTTGAAAAGATTCCTCCACTGCTGTTTCAATTTTCTCTATCAATCGAACTTCATTTTCTAACTTATTCCTACTTTTTTTATCTAGAAGCGTGATTCTTGCTCCAGTTCCTGCAGCATTTCCTGCTGAAGATATCTGGCTAATCTTACAATCAGGTAATAAGCCAAGAGCTATGGCATATTTTACATCTATATGTGCACCAAATGCGCCTGCTAAACGAATACGATCAACTTTTTTAATATTCAAATGAGTCATCAATAACTTTATTCCAGCATATAGTGCAGCTTTAGCTAGCTGAATTGCTCTAATATCATTTTGCGTGATTTTTATGTCTTGCTCGCCATAATGGAGAATATATGAAAAAGTTCGGCCATCTTTAACTATTCTTTCCGATCTTAAAGCAGCTTCTTCTGTAATTTTTCCATCCTGATCCACAATACCACTTATGAAAAGTTCAGCGACGATCTCTATAATTCCTGAACCACAAATTCCAGTAATGCCACCCTTAGGAAGATTGGCCTCAAAAGCTTCCTCATTTGACCAAAAATCACATCCAATTATCTTAAATTTAGGCTCAAGAGAATTGGGATTAATTCGGGCACGTTCGATTGCTCCTGGGGCTGCTCGTTGACCAGAGCTAATTTGGGCCCCCTCGAAAGCTGGGCCTGTAGGGCTTGAAGCGGCTAATAATCTATCTTTATTACCTAAAATAATTTCGGCATTGGTGCCAATATCTACTATCAATGAAATTTCATTTTTATTGTATGGCTCTTCAGCAAGGACAACAGCAGCTGCATCCGCACCTACATGACCAGCCACACAAGGCAAAACATAAAGATAACATCCTGGATTTACATCAATATTTAGATCTACTGCTTTAATGGTGGTACTGGTATCAGTTGCCAACGCGAAAGGAGCTGCGCCCAATTCTATGGGATTAATACCGAGAACTAAATGATGCATAATTGGATTACCTACCAAGGTAATCTCACATATATCAGTCTTTTCTATATTATTTTCACTGACAATATTTGAAATTATTTCATTAATTGCTTCTCTGACAACCTCAATTAAATCTCTCTCGCCCCCGTCATTCATCATGATATAGGAAACTCGACTCATTAGATCTTCGCCAAAACGAATCTGTGGATTCATCTTTCCAGAACTACCAATTACCTCGCCTGAACTTAGATCACACAAATGAGCAGCGATGGTGGTTGATCCGACATCAATGGCTACACCGTACAAAGTCTCTTTAAATCCCGACCAAATAGATATAATTTCATTATTATTTCGAACTGCAACTGTAATTTCCCAGTTACCTTTACGCAATATCTTTTGCAAAGATTTAATCACATTTACAGAGCATAGTAAGTTATTCAAATTCCACTGAATACTGAGAGCTTCGAGCAAGCGAGATAAATCACCAGTTCCTATATGCATATCAGGTTCATCTACTTTTACATAATAAGCCTTAACAACTGGGTCTATATCTATATCATGAGCTTCATTTTTCTTTCTAATAACCTGTTGATGAACCTGAGAATCGGCAGGTACATCGATTACCACATCAGAAAGAAGCAATGCTTGACAACTCAATCGACGGCCATCAACTAGATTTCTTCTTTCTCCAAATTTACTCTCTGCCTCATTAAATTTAGATACGGACTTCAATGTTGATTGAATATTATGCTTTGAAAATTCACCTTCACTAACTTCAATTTGACAGCGCCCACATAGCGCTCTCCCTCCACACACCGAGTCAAGATCAACACCAAGTTGTCTGGCAGCATCTAACAGAGAAGTTCCTTGATCAAAAACTCCTCTTTTCCCTGAAGGTGTAAAAACAACCTTACATTGATTAGCTATATTAGTTGAGGGCATTAGTATTCCATTGGATTATGTTTTCTTTAATGTCTTTTTCGAAAAAAGTAAGGCCTGTATACTCATACGAATAACCCAATCCTAAATATTTTGTAAGCAATCGAGTCATTTGTTGAAGCTTAGTTGAATGTGTCTGTGACAAATATACAAGCTTCTCATAATTTTTAAAATAATCTTTAATTAATTCAGGATGACCAATTAAGTCCAATCCTTCTTTAACTAATCGATCAAAGTGACGTGTAAGAAAATCAGTCAAGCAAAAAGTACCAAGACAAGATCTTGATGTTGTTAAAAAATTTTCACTTCCAGAAAAAAACTCATAACAATGCGCACCAGGTAACCTAGTTAAACCATATTTCTCAAGAATCATATCCAATAATCCGCCAGTCCCACAATCAGCATAGGCAATGAATATATTTTTATATTTCAGTATAGCGGTCTCTACAGCAATAGGTATTTCATCAGGACGATCATGCAATTTCGCGGGAAGGCATTGTATATTCATATATCGCCATTTATTCAACTGCTTTAGAAATTGCAATTCTCTGGCTATTGCACCACAAGCTATGACTAGAGATGGCTCAATTTCTAAACTCATTTGTTTTTGTTTTATGTCGTTATTTTTATCCATGATTCCATATTGCGATATCAAATTTTGCTTAGAAATGGTTATTAATATAGTTTATTAAACAAACAAGAAAGTCTAAAGAAATTACACTACAAATTTTTACTCTTAAAAATGATAATAAACAAATATAAAATATCAATAATTCTATTATTTTGTTCTCTTGCGGCCTGTGAAAAAAGTACAAAAGTGTCGGGTGTAGATAATAGCTTTTCATCTGCGTCATCGGTTCAGGAGGTAAAAGAACAATTCAAACGACTGCCAGATGATGATATCTGGTGGACTACAAATGGGTCAGATATGGCCTGGAATTTTAAAAACCTTCATCGAATATTTCCAACTGTGAACGTATATCGTAATGGTCCTGTTAAGGAATTAGCGCATAAACCTTCTCAAGAAATTTCATCTTACATAGTCAATACAAACTCAGGAGCAATGTCGTTCGATGACTATCTCAAAAGCGATGAATCCACTGCAATGGGGGTTGTCATTAGTCACAAAGGTGAAATCATTTTTGAATCTTACCCAAGAATGCAGGAATATGAGAAACCCATTTATTGGTCTGTCGCAAAAATTTTACCAGCAACATTGATCAGGATTTATGAAGAAAGAGGCTTAATTGATGTAAATCTGCCAGTTGAAACTTACATCAATGAATTAAGTGGCACTAGTTTGGCAGGAATCTCTGTAAGAAATATTTTAGATATGGCGACTGGTCTAGAGTGCTCTGATAATTATTACAATAAAGATAGTTGTTACTATTTATATTCAATGTCAATCGGTGATGGATTTCGGACTAATGCAGCTGCCGACAATCCTTATGATTTTGTCAAAAATACTGCAATTAAACGAGAAATAGAAGCTGGTAAAAAATATTCATATTCTGGCCTGAATACCTTTATTCTCTCTTGGTTGGTTGAAGAATTAACAGATATGCCTTTTCAAGATGCACTAACACAAGAAATCTGGTTTCACATTGGAGCAGAGTCAGATGCGTCATTTTTAGCACCTAGAAATGGAATCGCCATGACTCACGGTGGCTTCATGGCTAAAATGCGAGATATGATCCGATTTGGGATACTTTTTACGCCTAGTTATAAAGTTGTGAGTGATAAGAAAATTATATCTGATTCACATATTGATCTAATTCTTAATGAAGGTAATCCGGAGTTACTACAAATTTTAAATAGACCTGGCTTTGAGGAAAGTGGAATAAAACATAACATCTATCAATGGGATCTTGTTTATGACAATGATGATTTCTTTAAAGGTGGTTGGGCTGGTCAAGGCTTATTAATTAATCCAACTCGAGATGTAGTTGCTGTATTTACTGGCTACAAAAAGAATGAGGAACATCATGCGATGGAAATGAGAGGTATTATAAGAGAGGTGCTCAATGGGGTATTTGATTAATGAAAATACAACCAGAGCAACATACAAACTCTTATTATGCTGCCACAATCGAAACTTCAACTGACTACCCCAAATTAAAGGGACATCAAAATACAGATATATGTATTGTAGGTGCTGGCTTTAGTGGTATCTCTACTGGATTACATTTATCCGAATTAGGTTACAAGGTCACCTTAGTGGAAGCCAATAAAGTTGGTTGGGGAGCCTCCGGAAGAAATGGCGGTGAAATTATTGGTGGCTTTTCTGGTGATGAACTAATGGCGAAAAAATATGCCACAAAACACAGAGATCTAATTTGGAAAATGCGCTGGGAAGGTAATGATATTATTCGTAATAAGGTGCAGCAATATTCAATAAATTGTGATTTAAAATGGGGCTACCTAGATGTCGCGATAAAGAAAAAACATTTGGATATGATGCAATCATGGTCTGAAGATATGCGTTCGCATGACTACCCTCATGAGGTTAATTTATTCTCAAAAGAAAAAACGGCTAATCTTATTGGGACAAATAAATATATTGGCAGCTTATTAAATATGGGAAATGGGCATATCCATCCATTGAATCTTTGCATTGGGGAAGCAAGGGCAGCAGAATCACTAGGTGCTTCAATCTATGAACAGTCTCCCGTGATTAAAATAGAAAAATCAACCAAACCAACGGTTTTTACAGAACAAGGTAGTATCTCTGCAAATGCTCTATTGCTTGCCGGAAATGCATACCACCATTTTGATAAAAAAATGCGTAATTTTATTATTCCTGTAAACAGTTTTGTCATTGTTACAGAACCACTTTCAGATGAGGTCATTCAAAAAATTAATCCGCGAGACCTGGCTGTTTGTGACCCTAATTACATCCTGGAATACTTCAGATTAACTGGTGACAAGCGATTATTATTTGGTAGTCGACTAAATTACCATGGTAATAATGAGTCTTATATCAAGAATGGACTGCGCAAGAAAATGTTACGTTTATACCCGTGCCTTAGTGAAATAGGCATAGATTATGCTTGGACGGGTAAAATTGCAGTTACAGTGAATCATATTCCGCAACTAGGAAAGTTAGCGCCTAATATTTATTATAGCCAGGGCTACTCAGGGCATGGAGTAACAACAACTCACTTAGCTGGCAAAATTATGTCAGAAGCAATCTCTGGAACATTAGAGCGTTTTGATTTATTTAATAAAATTAAACCAATTGCAGTCCCAGGTACCCACTTTTTCCAGAAACCTTTATTGTCTCTCGGTGTTATGTTTTATAAACTCAAAGATCTTTTATGAATAAATAATAATTGGTGGTGATGGGTGGACTTGAACCACCGACCTATGCGTTATGAGTGCATCGCTCTAACCACCTGAGCTACATCACCATTATAGATTATTTGAAAAATGAATCAGAATTGTCCGTACATGATTATCGTCTGTCAATAGTTGTAATCATATTAATAATTATACATTAAATCTAAAATGCATGATATCGCCCTCTTGGACGATATATTCTTTTCCTTCCAATCTCAAAACTCCTGCTTCTTTAGCTCCTTGCTCGCCATCTTTTTCTATATAATCAGAATAAGAAATTACTTCAGCACGAATAAAGCCTCTCTCAAAATCAGTATGTATTTCTGCTGCAGCTTTGGGGGCTGTTGCATTCTTTTTAGTGGTCCATGCTCGAACCTCTTTGGGTCCTGCAGTAAAAAAAGTTTGTAGTCCTAATAACTCATATCCACCTCTAATAAACCGGTTAAGGCCTGGCTCTGCCAAACCGAGATCAGACAAAAAATCGCCTTTATCCTGCTCATCCAATAATGCAATTTCAGATTCAATAGCAGCACAAACCTCAATAACCTCTGATCCCTCCTCTTCACCTAATTTCTTAAGAGCCTCGAGATGTTTGTTATTTTTTGAATTCTCATCAATATTTGCGATATACATAATAGGTTTGGCTGTTAGCAACTGTAATTCACGAATAATATCCATTTCATTTTGCTCTAAAAATAGAGTTCTAATAGGTTCTCCACTATCAAGATGGGTCTTTACTTTATTTAGCACATTATTCTTTAAGATAGCTAGTTTCTCATTAGTTTTAGCATTTCGTTGGGCCTTATATAGTTGCTTTTCAACTGATTCCATATCCGCCAATGCTAATTCCGTGTTGATTGTCAAAATATCATCAATAGGATCAATTGAGCCTGATACATGAACAACATCATTATCTTCAAAGCATCGAACAACGTGAGCTATGGCATTTGTTTCTCTAATGTTAGCTAAAAACTGATTTCCCAAACCCTCACCTTTTGATGCACCTGCCACTAATCCAGCAATATCAACAAACTCCATAGTCGCGGGTAATATTTTTTCAGGATTCACAATCCTAGCTATCTCATGAAGACGCAAATCAGGCACCTGAACAATTCCCACGTTTGGTTCTATCGTACAAAATGGATAATTTTCAGCAGGTATCTCGGCAGCTGTTAAAGCATTAAAGAGTGTTGATTTACCGACATTCGGAAGCCCTACAATGCCACATTTAATTGTCATATTTAATCGCCATCTTTTTTATAATTTTCTTGAGTATGCAATTTTTTCATCGCACTCTCGACCCCTTGTTCAATCAATATTGGGATTATTTTTAAAGCTTGATTTATGTTCTGATGTGCTGCTATCTCTTGCTCTTTAGTTACCTTACGTAAAACATAATTAATAACCTCATCTTTACAACCTGGGTGTCCAACACCAATTCGAAGTCGCAAAAACTGATTATCACAATGAGAAATAATATCTCGCAATCCATTATGCCCACCATGACCGCCAGCAATTTTCAATTTTAATACTTCTGCGGCTAAGTCAATTTCATCATGAATGACTAATACTTGATCAGTTGGAATCTGGTAATAATTCAAAACAGCCCTGATTGGACTACCACTCTTATTCATGAAACTTTGAGGTTTAATTAACCAAACATTTTGCTCAGATATAGTCACCTTAGTAATTTCAGTATCAAATTTTGCTTCATAAGAAAAAATTCCTCCATAATTGGAGGCTATTTCGTCCACACAAGCAAACCCTACATTATGAAGTGTATCTGTATAACGTGGGCCTGGATTACCAAGCCCGGCAATTACTGAAAGTTTACTTATCATAAATCAGTTGGTGGTTTAACCTAGTAAATAACAACTAATCATCGGGAATGAATTTTATTCCATCAGAAAATTAAGTTAATTTACTGACCCTCTTCTGAATAGGTGATAATTTTTAGCACGAAGCTAAGTTAGATTCAGCCTTCGCTCTTATCACTATCAGAAGTATCACTAGAATCATCGCTGGACTCTTCACCTGATGATTCTGCCGCAGCTTGATCATCAGTTGATTCACCGTCTGCATCTCCTTCTTCATCAATAATTTCTTCTTCAATAATTTCTTTAATTTCATGAATTGAAACAATAGCTTGATCCTGCTCAAGAAGTATTTCTGAAACTTCTACACCCTTTGGAAGCGAAATATTAGATACGTAAAGCATTTGATCAAGTTCAAGTTCGCTAATATCAACTTCCAAGAATTCCGGTAAATCCTTTGGAAAACATGAAACTTCTATTTCAGTCATCAAACGAGAAACGCTACCACCACCGATTTTAACTCCAACCGCCTCTTCTTCTCCCAAGAAATGAATTGGAATTTGCATACGGATTTTTTCATCTTCAACAATTCTTTGCAGGTCAATATGCAAGATTTGTTTTTTTGAAGGATGTCTCTGAATATCTTTCACAATTGCAGCACGACTTTTATCTCCAACTTTAATAGTTAGAATACTGGAATAAAATGAAGCATTTTCAAGTTCACGAAGTACTTTATTATGATCAAACATTAATGCCCTTGGCTCACGACCGGCACCATAAATAATTGCTGGAACTTTCCCTTGATGACGTAGGCGGCGGCTCGCTCCTTTCCCTCGGTCATCACGCATTTCCGCAATAAGATTAAACTCATCACTCATGTTATATCTCCATAAATAACTGATTTATATTATAATTTTTATCAACCTATTTCGCGACCAAATTAAGTTGAGGTGCGCATCATAGCCTAAAGCTTGCCCTGATGAAACACTGATATAAAAATAATAACCTACAGAAAGGGTAATTACTCTAAATATAGGGAACTAACTGACTCTTCTTCGCTGATACGACGCATAGTTTCACCCAATAATTCAGCTGTGGATAACTGTCTAATTTTTGAGCAGCTGGCTGCTGCTTCATTTAAAGGTATAGTATCTGTTACTACAACTTCATCTATTGCTGAATCTATGATTCTTTGCACAGCCGGTCCTGATAATACCGGATGAGTTATATAGGCTTTTACAGAAGTTGCGCCACATTCTTTCAGTTTATCAGCTGCATGACATAATGTGCCTGCTGTATCGACCATATCATCAATCATAATACAGTTTTTATTTTCTACATCGCCAATTATATTCATTACTTCAGACTTATTCGCTTTAGCTCGCCGCTTATCAATAATCACTAGATCGGCATTATCCAATCTTTTTGCTAACGCCCTCCCTCTCACTACTCCACCTACATCTGGAGAGACTACGACAGTATCTGAAAGATCATTTTTCCAAGCATCTCCCAATAAGATAGGAGAGGCATAAACATTATCAACAGCTACATCAAAAAATCCTTGGATCTGTTCAGCATGAAGATCCACAGTTAACACTCTGTCAATTCCAGCTGCTGCAATTAACTTTGCTACTAATTTTGCTGTTATAGGTACTCTTGATGACCTCGGGCGACGATCTTGCCTTGCAAAGCCAAAGTAAGGAATGACGGCTGTTATTTGAGCTGCTGAAGCTCTTCTGCACGCGTCAGTCATTACTAAGAGTTCCATTAAATTTTCAGCAGCAGGCGGGCATGTAGATTGCACGATATACACATCTTTACCACGAATATTCTCTAAAATCTCAATATTAAATTCACCATCACTGAATCTACTGGTATGAGCTTTAGTGAGGGGTATATGAAGAACTTTTGCAATATCTTGCGCTAATTTCGGATGGGCGTTACCTGAAATTACTGCCATTGATGATGAATCCAATATTCTACTCCTCAATTATATTTACTACATCAATTCTAACACAATCCTCTAAAGTGCCTGAAAATACTGTAATTGGCTGGGGTGGCAGGGATCGAACCTGCGAATGACGGGATCAAAACCCGTTGCCTTACCACTTGGCTACACCCCATTCAAAACCTGTGCATTATCTGAGAAAAGGTAATTGTGAAGTCCGTATTCTCGCGTGTCAAACAACATTATTATATTCATGCTCATAATTGCCAATTATCAATAAATAATCTTAAATTAAATTGGCTATTCGTTAGTTGAATGTTTTTGGGTAACGTATATGAGTTGCGAGTTTGAAATTCATTAATTTGAATTTGCCATTTATTCTGAATAAATTCATGAGAATTCTGATCTAGTATCAAATAATTGTATGGCGAAGCAGGATTTGGTTGCCCTAAGAGCCAATATCTCAAATCTGAAATTAAAACGTCCATATTTATAATTCTCTCAATATCTGCAATATTCTCCCTACCCTTGATTGTTGTAATTTCAGTGCCTGTTCCTTCAATAGTAGCCAAAGTTCGTCCAAATGAACCACTAATTATGCATATGAATTTATCACCCTCTTGATACCATTTTATTCTTGCATTTAACGCCTCGTCATCATGCTTAATTGTTATCCGGCCAGTCATTTTCCAGATGCTTGGAATAAGTTGATTTTCTCTGTCTTTATTGTAAAAGTTATCATCATGAGCGATATTAACAGCGCATCCCTGAATATTAATAAGACAGGTAATGATGAGTAATAATCGGATCATTTTTTTAATTTCATCACTCCCAAATTAATGGATATCTATTATAAAGCTCATTTATATAAAGATTATCAGGATATTTATTCTTAGCTTCATCCATAAGTGCACTAGCATCCGAGGTTTTATTCGTGGTCACTAATACTTCGATAATATGTGACATAATCTCTGGATCCTCATAAAGTGAGAAAGCCTTTTTTAATTCAATCAAGGCTTTACTATATTCACCAGTTCGATACAAAATCCACCCATAACTGTCAATGATGGCAGGATTTTTATCATCGTACCTCAATGCTTTTTTTATGAGCGTTAATGCTTTTTTGTAATCATCAGAATAATTCGTGAGTACATAACCATAAGCGTTTAAAATATCTGGGTTCTTTGGGTGGCGTTTTTCCAGAAGAGAGTATTGATGTAATGCTTCTGAAATGTGATCTGCATCAAGAAGAAGTTCAGCGAACCTGAGGCCAAAGCTATAATCGTTTGGATAATAGGAGATTAAGTTTTTATAAGCCTCACGAGCTTCAATTTTCTGATCTAGACTAACTAATAGACTTGCTTCGGCAATAAGCATATCACGCATATATTTTGGGTATTGTTGACCAAAATTTCTCAAATGATTAATTCCAGCCTCTCCTGAATTTAGACTAATCATCATATTACTTACTTTAATTTGAGAATAGACAGCATTTATTCCTGATTGTACTCCCCTATAAAATTCAAGAGCCTTGACTTTATTACCTTTGATTTCACTTATTCTTCCCATATAGAATTTAGCATCCATTGGGTATAAATCACTCTCTAGTAACTCACTAAAGTCTAGCCAAGCTGCATCATAATCTCCTAATCTAAAATTTATGATTGCCATCAGCCTGACTGCCTCAGGTTGATTATTTTTTTCTAATAAAATTTGACTCACCTGACCTAGAGCATCATCCAGACGATCTGAGGACATATAAGCTAATGCTAGCTCTATCCTAGCAGCAGAACTTGGATTAATCTGATTTCCGATATATTCAGCAATGTAGTTTATTGCTTGCTCATTTTTATCTGAAAGAAGAAGAATTCGGGTAATCAGTAACTTTGGTTTTTCCCATTTCTCATCAAGAGTAATTGCTTTTTCAGCATATCTGAGTGCTGCATCATAATTACCATTCTGCATCAAGGATGATGCATATGCATATTGCACATACTCAGATTTATTATAAATCTTTGTAAAATAATATATTAAATTATTTAACTTATTATAATCCGCTGTAGTCAGATACGGTATAACCGCTAGGAAAACTTCATCTGCATTACCTTCATTCTTGGCTAATAGTTTCTTCAGATTATTTTTTGCAGCAATTATTAAATTAGCATCAATCTGCCTATTTATAAGGAATAATAGGGCTGAATCACTATCACTATCTAGATATAACCAACGTTTTGCCAATGAAAGAGCAATGTCATCGAAATGATAATTATTTGCTAACCAGGCAGCTTGCTTTGTCAGCATTACATCATTACTTGACTCGGATGCCCTTACATATGCTTCGATTAGTTTTTTATAATTGAATTCACTCAGCGCAATTTCTGCCTCATTTAGATGCGCTCGCGTAGTCTGATTTTCATCTTGCGCTTGAAGATTTATCGATGATATAAATGAAAATAGCAATACTGAAAAAACTGATAATAGTATTGATTTAATTGATTTTTTTTCTATATTCATATTTGAAATAACTTTCTTTTAAAAATGTTAATTGCAAGACAAGCAAAGCACTATACCGCTAGTTGTTTTATGATACTTCTAATTTAGATTCTTTTTTAGAAAACAATGACATTTAATATTCTTGGATTAAACCATAATACAGCACCTCTTATAATAAGAGAGCGCCTGGCGTTTTCAAATGAGGAAACTCTCGATGCTTTAAATGAAATAAATGCTATCGGGTCAGTAAATGAAGTAGTTATCCTGTCCACATGTAATCGAAGTGAGCTTTACCTCAACTCTGATGAAAAAGGATTAGCTCAGGTTAAGGCCTGGTTGATTAAATATAAAGACATCAATGAAGAAACTGTTGCGCATCTATTCACCAAAAGCGGTGAAGAAGCAATTAATCATATAAGTCGAGTCGCTTGTGGCTTGGATTCAATGATTCTTGGTGAGCCACAAATACTCGGTCAACTAAAGGAAGCTTTTCGTACTGCCCAGGAAAGTGGAACTATTAAAGATATATTAAATCCATTATTTGCACATGTCTTTTCAGTGGCAAAAAAAATACGAACCAACACTGAAATTGGTAAAAGTCCTGTCTCTGTTGCTTATGCGGCTGTCACATTAGCAAATCAATTCTTTTCTGGCTTCAAACAACATACCGCTCTATTAATTGGTGCCGGAATGTCTATTGAATTAACAGCAAAACATCTAAAAAATAGAGGGATTGGTCGACTCTTCATCGCAAATCGTGATTTTGAAAAAGCACAAAAACTAGCTAAAAAATTTAATGGATACGCTATCGATTTAAATGATATTGATGGTATCTTAGAAGCAGCAGATATACTTATTAGCGCAACTTCAAGTCAAAAATACTTAATTACCAAACTACAAATATCAAAAGCAATAAAAGCACGTAAAAGACGACCAATTTTTGCAGTAGATATTGCTGTGCCAAGAGACATGGAACCCACAATTGCAGATCTTGAAGATATATATATATATACCATCGATGATCTAGAAAAAGTCATCCTTGAGGGGCAGGCAAACCGTCAAGAAGCAGCTATTCAAGCTAACAATCTTGTATTAGAAGAATCTTCTAGATACATGGAAAAACAAAAAATGCTATCCATTAATTCAAAAATTATCGCCCTAAGAGAATATGGTGAAAAGATTAAACAGGAGATTTTAAAACAAAGTCGCAAGCAATTAAAAAAAGGTGATGATATTGAACAAGTATTAGAAAAGAATACCTCAACAGTAATCAATAAATTAATGCATTTACCAAACATAAAGTTAAAAAAAGCGGCTAAAGAATCTGACACAGAATCCATTCAATTAATTTCCAGATTATTTGATCTGGATGATAGTTGAGAAAAAATATGAAAGACTCAATAAAAAGAAAGTTAGAAATAACCAGTGAGAGAATGGAAGAAATTTCAGCACTCTTGGCAGATTCAGAAATAATTTCTGATCAAAACAAGTTTCGTGAATTATCACTCGAATATGCTCATATTGAACCAATCATAAAATTATTTAATGAGCATGAAATATTGAGTAAAGATTTGATCGCTGCAGAAGAAATGATTAAAGATAATGATTTAGATATCCAAAAAATGGGTGAAGACGAAGCAATAATTCTAAAAGAGAAAATCATTATATTAATGATAGAAATAAATAAATCTCTTATTCCTGTCGATCCTCATGACGCAAGTAATGTTTTTCTTGAAATTAGAGCTGGTACAGGTGGTGATGAAGCGGCAATATTTGCTGGCAACCTCTTTCGAATGTATTCAAAATATGCTGAAAATAAGAAATGGTCTACTGAGATAATCACTATGCGAGAAGGTGAGCATGGAGGTTATAAAGAAATTATATCTCGAATTTCTGGAAATAATATCTTTTCGAGACTTAAATTTGAATCAGGAGCTCACCGCGTTCAACGAATTCCTCTTACCGAATCTCAAGGCCGTGTTCATACCTCTGCGTGTACAGTTGCAGTTCTCCCGGAAGCTCAAGAAATTGAAGAGGTCACTATAAACCCCAGTGATTTGAGGGTTGACACATATAGAGCATCTGGGGCTGGTGGACAGCATGTAAATAAAACCGACTCTGCAGTTCGTCTGACGCATATCCCAAGTGGTGTGGTTGTTGAATGCCAAGACGAAAGATCACAGCATAAGAATAAGGCAAGAGCAATGTCTCTATTGCAAGCTAAACTTCTGGATGCTGAACTGTCTTTACAAGCTAATGAACAAGCCCAAGAAAGGAAATTACAAGTTGGTAGCGGTGACAGGTCTGAACGGATCAGGACCTATAATTTTCCTCAAGGAAGAATAACTGATCACAGAATTAATCTAACATTATATAAATTAAATGAAATTATTGAGGGTGATATTGATCAAGTTATCCAACCTTTAATCGATGAATACCAGGCTGATCAATTAGCGAAAAT
Source organism: uncultured Woeseiaceae bacterium (assembly GCA_902512585.1). Lineage (GTDB taxonomy): Bacteria > Pseudomonadota > Gammaproteobacteria > Steroidobacterales > Woeseiaceae > SP4260. Next base: position 26,668 of record CABXJW010000001.1, read on the forward strand.
TAGCAGTGACAATTTCTAAATTTTTTTTCGCAAGTAATTTAAAACATCAGCGCGAGTTATTAACCCTAAAAATGATTCATTGCTCATGATTGCAGCATAAGGTTGTACGTGCAAGAATGAAACCAAATTATCAAGACTGGTTGTTTTATTTAACTTAATAAAAGCTGTTTCCATAGCGTCACTGACGCTTCTATTCATCATCTCCGGCTTACCAAATACAAAACGAATAATTGTATCTTCAGTGATGATGCCTACCAATTTATTGCTACTTATTACCGGGAGTTGCGAGAAGCCAGCATTTCGAAGTCGATTATGTGCGGTAGTTAAACTATCATCTGGACCAACAACAACAGTCGCTCTCTCATCATGAAGTCTGCCTATTAAATCTCTCAAATCACCATGTGATTCACGCTCTATAAAACCCTGATCTTCAAGCCAGAAATCATTAAAACATTTTGATAAATATTTATTTCCAGTATCACAAGCAAAACTGACTACTTTTTTACTCTCTGTTTGTGCTTGGCAATATTTAATTGCCGCTGCTAGTAAAGTTCCACTTGATGAGCCAGCTAATAGACCTTCTTTTTTAAGTAACATGCGTGCGGCATCAAATGATTCTTGATCAGTAATTGAATAAGCTTGTTTGACTCGACTAAAATCAGAAATTGAAGGAAGAAAATCTTCTCCTATCCCTTCAACTAACCAACTGGCATTCTTATCATGCAGGTCCCCATGATTTATGTAGTCTGCTAAAATTGAACCTTCTGGATCTGCCAATATTATATCCACATCTGGTGCATTATTAGCTAAATACTTACTAATTCCAGTGACCGTTCCACTCGAACCAACTCCGAGGACGATCGCATCTAACTCACCACTCATTTGTTCCACTATTTCTGGAGCAGTTCCAATTTCATGAGCTAAAGGATTATCTGGATTAGCAAATTGATTTATAAAATAGGCGCCCTTTTCTTTTGCTAGTGCTTCACCGAGGTCTTGATAGTATTCTGGATGCCCTTTTGCAACATCTGACCGAGTAAGCACAACTTCAGCGCCCATTGCGCGTAAATTGAAAATTTTCTCTTGGCTCATCTTATCTGGTAAAACCAAGATAAGTGGGTAACCTTTCTGGGCAGCCGCTAAAGCTAGACCAAGGCCAGTATTACCTGCTGTTGCCTCGACTATAGTATCCCCTGCCTTTAAATCACCCCTTTTTTCCGCCTCTTCAATCATCGACACCCCAATCCTGTCTTTGATTGATCCAGCTGGATTCAGCAATTCTAATTTTAAAAAAAGACGGCAAGGGCCAGTATCGATATGCGTTAATTCTAGCATGGGAGTCTTTCCAACCATGTCTAAGATGTTCGAGAATACTTTCATAATTCTTATAATTTCCGATAAAATTGAATTTAATATATATAACAAAGCATAAGACAGTTGCAACTTAAAAATTATCATGGATATTGAAAGCGCATTTATTGATCTCAAGAACAAACTCAGACTAGTCAGTTCCTCTATAAGATTAGATAGTGAGTTATTATTAATGAAATCGTTAAATGTTTCTCGAGCCCACCTATACACCCATAAAGAAGATACTCTAACCGAAGATCAAAAAAATACGCTTGAGCAGCTTTGTCAACGACGTATGTTAAATGAACCAATGGCCTATATTTTGGGTAAGAAAGAGTTCTGGTCAAGAGAATTTGAGGTGTCGTGCGCTACTTTGATCCCAAGGCCTGAGAGTGAATTACTTATTGAAGAGGTTTTGAACTTAACTTCTGAAACTGAAAATAAAAAAATATTAGATCTGGGAACCGGAAGTGGCGTTATAGCTATTTCTATTGCACTGGAGCGACCCAATACAACAGTTATTGCATGTGATATTTCTAAAGCGGCCCTTAAAGTCGCGAAACGCAACAAAGAGCAATACAATATAGAGAATATCTCATTTCAAGAAAGTAATTGGTTTCTGGAAATTCAAGAAAAGAACTTTGATATTATTATAAGTAACCCCCCTTATATAAAAATGAAAGATCACGCTCTCTCTCAACTCACGTTTGAACCGATTGAAGCCCTAATTTCTGGAAACGACGGTCTTGACGCTATTCGCCATATAGCGCTTAATGCTAAATCTTATTTAAATATAGATGGCTTGTTACTTCTGGAGCATGGCAAAGATCAAGAAAATGAAGTCAATCAAATTCTAACATCAGCTGAATGGGAAGTTATTAAATGTGTTCGTGATCTTAGAGGATTTCCAAGATTAACTGTGGCAAAGTAGCTTTTTAATAAACTCATTTAAAAACTTTCAAACTAACTAGAGAAAAAAACATGATTAAGATAACTACCAATAAAGGTGAAATTGAAATTAATCTTTTTGAAGCCGAGGCGCCGATTTCATCAACTAATTTCAAACAATATATAAATGATGGTTACTATAAAAATACTATCTTTCACCGTGTTATTCCAAATTTTATGATTCAAGGTGGTGGAATGACAGAGGATATGCAACCTAAACAGACTAAAGAACCAATAAAAAATGAGGCTGATAATGGGAAGAAAAATCTTCGTGGCACTCTAGCTATGGCTAGAACTTCGGAAATTGATAGCGCAACTTCACAATTTTTTATTAATCTTGCGGATAATCATTTCCTTGATCATGGTGGTCGTGATTTCGGTTATGCAGTTTTCGCAGAAGTAGTCTCTGGAATGGATGTTGTAGACAGCATTGCAGCAATTAATACCCATATGAGTAATGGCCATCAAGATGTACCTAGTGAGGCAATAATCATCGAAGATGTAAAAATTATCGAGTAATTTTATGTCAGATTCCACACTTTTTATGCAAAGAGGGGCTAGACATATATCGCTTCCACAGATTGGCCAAAAAGGTCAACAATTAATATCAGATGCCACTGTTTTAATTGTTGGCATGGGTGGATTAGGCTGTGCTGCTGCAAGTTATCTTAATAGTAGTGGTATTGGAAGAATGATCATTGCTGACTTTGATAGCATTGACGCATCAAATCTAAGTCGGCAAATTTTATTTGGTCCAGATGATATAGGTAAATCCAAAATCATGATTGCAAAGAAACGATTGAATGAGATTAACCCTATAAATAATATCGAAGCTCTTTCTTTGAAAATTAATCAGCAAGAATTAGAGGCACTGCAACTGAATAATAAGGTCATCATATTAGATTGCAGTGATAATTTTAATACTCGTTTTGAGATTAACAAATACTGCGTAAGATATGGCCACTATCTTGTCTCAGGATCGGCTATTCGTTTTGAAGGTCATTATAGTGTGTTCGGAAACGATTATAAATTACAGCCTTGTTATGAGTGTCTCTATAAAGCAGAAGATGAATCATTAGAAGATTGCCAAGGGAGTGGTGTCCTTGGTCCTATTCCAGGTGTGATTGGCGCTATGATGGCAACTGAAACCATTAAAATTATTTGTAATATTCATAGAAAAAATACTCATCTTAATATATTTGAAGGTATATCAAATGAGTGGCGTCAAATTAATATAAAAAAAAATAATACCTGCTCAATTTGTAATTAATTTCTTTACCACTGCCGTCATTTTTCTTATCATGTTATGAAACGCCGATTTGTACCCGATTGCGGGCGTTCAATAAATTCAGCTAAATAGGAGCATTAAAACCTATCAAGCTGATGCTGATGGGTTTTTTTGTAAATGAAAGGAAGCTATATAATGGAAAATAAAATTACCTTAATAGATGGTGCAATGGGAACCGAAATAAGGGCTAGAGGTTTTGAGGTACCATCACACACTAATTCAATATGGTCAGCTCAAGCTCTGATGGACAATCCTAAGGTAATTGTGGATATCCATAAAGACTATATTCTTGCTGGGGCAGAGATCATAACTACCAATAATTATGCCGTTACCCAGAATTTATTGAGAAGAGAGAACCTCAGAAACAAACTGGAAGATCTGACTCTACTATCAATTGATTTAGCGAAAGAGGCACGAAAAATCACTAATAGTAATATCAAGATTGCAGCATCACTCCCACCTCTGGATACTAGTTATCGTCCCGATCTTGTGGGAGATATTGACTCACTGATGAGGAAATACTCTGAAATTGTAGAAATTGTAAAGAATAACGTAGATCTCATTATGATAGAAACTATGTCATCTGCAGCAGAAGCAATTGGTGCATTAAAAGCTTGTCAAGATACCGGTATGGAAGTTTGGCTTGGATACACACTTCATGGAGTTAGAAAGAATACACTTCCCAGTGGTGAATCACTCACCGATGCATTAACTGCTGTCAAAGAATATGACATTGATGCATTCTTGATTAATTGCTGTAGTGCGAATATTACTGCTGAAGCGATGAAAGTTTTAGCAGCTACAGTTGATAAGCCTTTTGGTGGATACGCTAATTCCGAGATTATAGATCATATTGAACGCGGCGATGATTCTCTTGATAATGCTGAAGATCTCCAGAGAGAATCTCGGCAATCAATTAATGCAGATCAATATTCAATGATTGTTAAAGAATGGATTGAATCTGGAGCAACAATTGTCGGTGGCTGTTGCAGAACTGGGCCAAAACACATAGAGAAATTGTATCAAATGATAAATAATTAAAATTGATAGGTTAAATTAGGCGCCTGCCCAAAAAGTGAGAGACTTTTTGTTGACCACATGATTTTTATCAAGAAGTTCGAGAACATCCTGATAAAATTTATCTGCTATCTTATCTGAAATAAACAGCCCAAGTGAGCGTATGATGTTGGTACTATTTTAATTTCTTCTTTAAAATATCATTTACTTTTTTTGGGTTAGCCTTGCCTTTCGTTTCCTTCATAACTTGACCGACAAAATAACCCAATAATTGACCCTTCCCGCCCAAGTAATCTTTGACTTGTGATGGATTTTTTTCCATTACTTGATTAACGATATTTTCAATTTCGTTATCATCAGTAATTTGGACTAAACCTTTCTTTTCAATGATTTCCTCAGCACTGCCATCGCCTCTCCACATAGATTCAAATACTTCCTTAGCTATTTTTCCAGAAATGGTTTGATCCGCGATTTTATTTAAGAGACCGGCTAAATCATCAGCTGACAGTTTTGCATCTTTAATTTCTAAATCATCCCGATTTAATGCGGCCGTATAATCCCCAATCACCCAATTTGCTGTAATCTGAGATTCAGTATTGGCTATTTTTTCTACTGCTTCATAAAAATCAGCCAACTGTTTACTTGCTGTCAGAACTTCAGCATCAGTAGATTTTAAATTATATGAGTCAATAAATCGCTCTTTTTTAACAGAGGGTAACTCAGGTAAAGAAGCTTTAATTTCGTTAATATAATCTTCTTCGATTATGACTGGTAACAAATCAGGATCAGGGAAATAACGATAATCATTGGCCTCTTCCTTGCTACGCATTGGTCTAGTTTCATCTAAGTCAGCATCATACAGGCGTGTTTCTTGTGTGACTGTCCCGCCATCTTCAATAATTTCAATCTGACGCATGACTTCATGATTAATGGCTTTTTCAATAAATTTAAATGAATTAAGGTTTTTCAATTCTGTTCTGATGCCTAATTCTTTTTGATCAAACCTTTTGATACTGACATTAGCATCACAACGAAAAGAACCTTCCTGCATATTACCATCAGAAATTTCCAGATAACGCACAATGGAATGAATTTTTCGCATATAAGCAACAGCTTCTTTAGCTGAACTCATCTCTGGTTCAGACACAATTTCTAATAATGGTGTTCCAGCTCTATTTAAATCAATCCCTGATAATCCATCTAGTCCTTCGTGCACCGATTTACCAGCATCTTCCTCAAGATGTGCACGTGTGATACCAATAATCTTCTCGTTACCATTGCCATCAAGAATATTCATGTTACCACCCACAACAATCGGTAGATCAAGTTGGCTAATTTGGTAACCTTTAGGTAAATCCGGGTAAAAATAGTTCTTTCTCGCAAATACAGAACGTGGTGATATTTCAGCATCTATGGCTAAACCAAAGCGAATTGCCATTTCTATGGCTTGCTGATTTAAGACGGGCAACGTACCTGGGTAACCTAAATCAACCAAACAAGCCTGGGTATTAGGCTCTTCACCGAATGCTGTTGAGGCACCTGAGAATATTTTACTACTCGTCGCCAACTGAGCATGGATCTCAAGACCTATAACAATTTCCCAATTTGAATTCATTTGAATCGCTCCGGGACTCTTGTATGCCAATCAGTTTTTTGTTGATAACGATGACCACATTGTAATAATGACTCCTCGCCAAAATGCTTACCCACCAATTGCAACCCAACCGGCAAATCATTAACGAAACCGCACGGTATTGACATACCAGGCAAACCGGCAAGATTTGCTCCAATGGTATAAATATCATTGAGATACATCTCAATAGGATCATCCATCTTTGCACCCAAAGCAAAGGCAGGTGATGGTGTCGTTGGCCCAGCGATTAAATCCACTTTCGAAAAAGCGTTCTTAAAATCTTGACTAATAAGTTGTCTGACTTTTTGAGCCTTCAAATAGTAGGCGTCATAATATCCTGCTGATAACACATAAGTGCCTGTCATAATGCGTCGCTTAACTTCGGCACCAAAACCTTCGCCACGAGTTTTACAATAAAACTCATTCAAATCTTTGTAATTTTCAGCTCTATAACCAAATCTTACTCCATCATAACGCGATAAGTTAGATGAGCATTCTGCTGATGCTACTACATAATAGGTAGGCACTGATAATTCAATATTAGGTAGGTCAATTTCAATAATTTCAGCACCTTGATCTTCCAATACCTCAAGCGCCTCTCTAACAGCTTTGGCATTATTGTCATCCAAACCAGCATCAAAATACTGTCTCACCAAACCTATTTTTAAACCTTTAATGGATTGATTAATACTACCCAAATAGTCAGGGACAGGGACATCAACAGAAGTTGAATCATTTTCATCAAACCCTGCCATCTCCCCTAATAACAATGCCGCGTCCTCAACTGACCTCGCAAACACACCTCCTTGATCCAGACTTGAAGCAAATGCGATCATACCAAACCGAGACACACGACCGTAAGTGGGCTTTATTCCTGTTATACCAGTTAGTGCGGCAGGTTGTCTTATTGAGCCACCCGTATCGGTACCTGTCGCCGCAGGAACAAGGCATGCTGCAACCGCACTCGCGGAACCTCCAGATGACCCTCCAGGTGATAATTCTAGATTCCAAGGATTTTTTACTGAACCGTAATAACTAGTTTCGTTAGATGAACCCATGGCAAATTCGTCCATATTTGTTTTACCTAGCATGATAGCGCCGCTGGCTTTTAAATTTTTAACTACAGATGCGTCATAAGGAGGAATAAAATTATGTAACATTTTTGAAGCGCACGAAGTCAATATCCCATCAGTGCAAAAAAGATCCTTATGCGCCAAAGGCAAACCTAAGAGTGGCTTATTTTTCCCAACTGCCATTAATTTATCAGCATTTTTAGCCTCTGTTATAGCTTGCTCTGCGGTGACTGTAATAAATGCATTAAGCGATCCACCGTGTTCACTAATACGGGTAAGTAACGTCTCAATAACTTCTAAAGAAGTGAACTCTTTTTCACTCATTCCTTGCTTTAATGCGCAAAGTGTCATGTTTTGTATATTCTGGGCTGGCATAACGGTAGCTTTAATCAATTACTTTTGGTACCAAATACATACCTTTATTTATGTTTTTTGCATTCAATTGTATCTTGTCACGTTCATTATATTCAGTGATCTCGTCAATGCGTAATCTTTGACCTTGCGCCAATGGATGGGCCATCGGCTCAGTGCCATCAGTCGTTACAGCCTGCAATTGATCAACAAATTCAACAATACTAGACAGTTTTTCAACCACATCTTGTATTTCATCCTCTTTAATATCCATCCTTGATAGCACGGCTAGATATTTTATTTGCTCTTTATTTAATGACAACTGAAATCTCCACCACAAATTTAAGCTAGAGTATAAAGTGAATTTAGATAAGATAGAATAACATATGATATCTTGCCCAAGGTCACCTTCATTTGGTAAATTATACAGTTATAAAGTTTAATGAGTTTTATTAATTCCATGTTAAAGAATATTTTAGGTTATTTTTCAACCGATTTATCGATTGATTTAGGTACAGCTAACACTTTGATTTATTCTCGAGGTGCCGGTGTAGTTCTCAATGAACCTTCTGTTGTCGCAATTAGAGAAGATATGACAAAAGGTGGAAGGACCGTTGAGGCGGTTGGAGCGAATGCTAAAAATATGCTTGGTAGAACGCCTGGAAATATTACTGCAATTCGGCCATTAAAAGATGGCGTAATTGCCGACTTCACTATTACCGAAAAAATGTTACAACATTTTATTCAAAAAGTTCATGGGACAAGATATTTTCGTCCAAGTCCAAGAGTACTGATTTGCGTGCCCTATGGATCAACGCAAGTTGAACGCAGAGCAATCAGAGAATCAGCTGAGAGTGCAGGAGCAAGAAAAGTATTCCTCATACCAGAGCCAATGGCAGCAGCAATAGGTGCTGGTATGCCAGTTCATGAAGCTAAAGGTTCAATGGTTTTAGATATTGGTGGCGGAACTTCTGAAGTAGCAGTTATTTCATTAAACGGTATTGTCTATGCAGCCTCTGTAAGGATAGGTGGAGATCGTTTTGATGATGCTATCATTAATTATGTCAGACGTAATTATGGAATACTCATCGGTGAAGCAACAGCTGAGAAAATTAAACATGAAATTGGTTCAGCATTTCCAGGTCAAAAAGTACGTGAAATATCAGTCAAGGGTAGAAATCTCTCTGAGGGTGTTCCACGCAGTTTCACTCTCAACAGTAACGAGATATTGGAAGCCCTGCAGGAACCTCTACAAGGGATAGTTGGTGCCGTAAAAGCTGCACTTGAACAAACGCCACCAGAACTTGGATCTGATGTTGCTGAGCGTGGTATCGTCCTAACTGGTGGTGGTGCCATGATGAGATCTCTAGATAAATTAATTATGGAAGAAACAGGTTTACCCGTGATCGTTGCTGATGATCCATTAACGTGTGTCGCACGTGGCGGTGGCAGGGTTATTGAATTAATTGATGAGCATGGTCCCGCTATATTTGGTTTAGAATAAAGAAATACTAAAATTAAAGATATGGTAGTTGAAAAGAATCATCGCCCGCGTATACCTGCATTAAATACGAAATTTATAGTTTTGATTCTAGTTAGTTTTGGCCTACTGATCAGTGATCAAAAGAATAACTACTTATCCATACTAAGAAATTCGATAACAATTGCGCTTCACCCCATTCAAGCAACCGTAGATTTTCCTCAAAGGCTCTTATACTGGATAGATAATACATTCAGTGAACGCAACGAACTAATCAAAGAGAATAAAATTCTTCAAGAAGAACGTTTAGTTAATTTGCAAGCATTACAAAGATTTGACTCACTTGTACAAGAGAATATTAGATTAAGAGAAATTTTAAATGCCTCTGCAAAACTCAATGATAATGTTCAAATTGCACGCATTATTTCAGCAGATATCAACCCCTTCAGACATATCATAGTTATTGATAAAGGGACCCAAGATAATCTATATGATGGTCAAGTGATTGTTGATACTAACGGTGTCGTGGGGCAAATACTTCAGACTAGCTTTCTTTCATCTCATGCAATACTAATCAGTGATACTGATCACGCCTTACCAATCGAAGTTAATCGCAATGGATTAAGAACTATAGCGCAAGGAAATGGTTCATATGACCGCCTTGATATCCCTTATATACCAAATAATGCCGATATTAGAGTTGGTGACCTTATTGTAACTTCAGGTCTTGGTGGTAAATTTCCAGCCGGTTATCCAGTGGCATTAATAGATAAAGTTTCGCGTAATCCTTCGCAGCAATTTGCTTATGTTAGCGCTAAACCCACTGCATCCCTAAATCAAATTCGTGAAGTTATGTTAATAGATGAGCAATAAATGTCAGCCGAAAATCAAAAAAATTCTAATAAACTTAGTGCCTTCATACTGGGATTAATAAGCATTATATTAACCATCGTTCCACTGCCAGATTTTCTAGCAAATTTCAAACCTGATTGGACTTTATTATTGTTAATTTTTTTATCTATAAATATTCCAAAAGAATTTAATATGGGTACAGCTTTTATATTGGGTATTTTAGTGGATGTTTCACAAGGGACATTGCTAGGGCAGCATGCCTTTGCTTCTTTATTGGTCGTATTTTTAACTTCTAAATTACACTTACAACTGAGAAATTATCCACTTCTGCAATTGACAGCTATCATTTGCTTAATATTAATGATGTACCATTTCATTCTATTCTGGATTAATGGCGTTTCTGGGATATCTAGCTCTATTTATAGTTATGTGGGCCCCGTCATCAGCGGGACAGTGTTGTGGCCTATCATTTCAAAATTACTTGGTACGTTATTCTTATACAGCACTTCGAAAGAAAAAGTTTAAAGGGTCATGTCAGAAAATAGATACATAAAAGATCATGCTCATGAAAAATCACTTTTTATGAGCCGTATTATTATTTCATCATTAGTGGGATTATTTTTCATCTTTGTCATCATAATTAGACTAGTTCAGTTGCAAATTGTTGAATATGATTTCTTCAATCAAAAAGCCCAAGGTAATAGGATTAATCTGAAGGCAACTCTTCCACCTAGAGGCTCCATATTTGATCGTAATGGCAAGGTATTAGCTGAAAATATTACAGCCTTCCAACTTGAAATTATACCTGAGCAAGTTGAGGATCTTGATCGTAGTTTAGAAAGACTCTTATCATTGAAATTAATTGACCAAAGCCAAATTAAGGCTATCAAACAACAAATTAAAAATAGCCAAAAATTCAAATCTATTAGATTAAGATCCAATCTAAGTGATCAAGAAATTGCTATTTTTGCAGCAAATCGTGCAACTTTCTCAGGGATTGAATTACAACCTCGCTTGGTGAGAAATTATCCACAAAAAGAATTTACATCACATGTGGTCGGTTATGTTGGATCAATAAGTAAACAAGATCAGTCTAGGCTGAATCGGTCACTTTATGACCCAAACGAAAAAACCGGAAAAACTGGCACTGAATTATTTAATGAAATAACTCTTCATGGTGAACCAGGTTATTATCAATTTATTGCAAACTCGCGTGGGAGGCAAATCCCTATTAATCCAACAGATATAAATTCTAATATACTACAAAATAAGCCTGCCACAGCTGGTTCAAATATTTTTTTATCAATAGATCTCGATCTCCAGATACTCGCAACTCAGCTTCTCGATAATAGAAGAGGTTCAGTAGTAGCGATAAACCCAAATAATGGAGAAGTGCTCGCGCTGGTTAGCTCTCCCAGCTTTAACCCTAATATATTTAATAATAATTTAACTTCAAATGCATATGATGAACTGCAAAAAAATACAAATCAGCCTTTATTTAATCGAGCGGTATTAGGTACATATTCACCTGGTTCGACCATCAAACCGATTCTTGGGTTAGCTGCTTTGCAATTGGGTGTTGTCAATCTGACACATCGTCGTCTATGCAAAGGTCATTATAGTCTCCCAGGAAATACTCACCGTTACCGTGATTGGTTAGCCACTGGACATGGCTCTGTTAATTTACATAACGCTATAGCCCAATCATGTGATGTATTCTTCTACGAAATTAGTGGGCAAATTGGCATTGATAGAATGCATAATTACCTTGATCAGTTTGGATTAGGTCAGAAAACTAATATCGAGCTAACAGGTGAACGAGTTGGTTTAATTCCATCAACGTTATGGAAAAAAACAAATTTCAGTAAAAATGAAGACAAAACATGGTTTCCTGGAGAAACAGTAATTGCCTCAATAGGTCAAGGATACATGCTTGCAACACCCCTTCAACTTGCCAATGCGACAGCAGCACTTGCAACTCGGGGTAAACGCTTTAAACCAACATTATTGTCGGCTATAGAAGATCCTTTAAGTAAGATAAAAATTAAGAGCGAGCCTCAACAATTAAATCAAATTAAAGTTGACTCAGTGACTTACTGGGAGGAAATAATCTCCGCAATGCATAATGTTATGCAAGGATCGGGTACAGCAAAAAATGTTGGTACCGGTGCTTCATACAAAATGGCAGGAAAAAGTGGGACTGTGCAAGTTGTTTCTGTCGGTCAAGAAGAAGAATATGACCAAGAAAATCTTGATGAAAGATTTCAAGATCATGCTTTGTTTGTAGCATTTGCTCCTCTTCATAATCCACAGATTGCAGTTGCTGTAATTGTTGAAAATGGTAACAGTGGTAGCAGAGTAGCAGCACCAATTGCAAAACGAATTATGGATCAATATCTTGGTTTTTGAATTATAACAATGGGTCAATATGATAAGTAATTCTAAAAATATGTTTGAATTCAGAAGTAAAGGTAGTGGTGCATTTTTAATGCAGTTACTTAAACTTGATGGACCATTATTATTTCTAATTTCATTGATTAGTTTAATTGGTGTATTTGTTCTATATAGCGCTTCAAATGAAAGCTTAGAAGTGCTGAGCCGTCAATTATTAAGAATACTAATTGCATTCACGGCTTTAATAATTACCTCACAACTATCAATAGATTTTATTAGGCGAATATCACCGTGGGGATTTTTTAGTGGTCTACTTTTATTGCTCTTAGTTCTTTTTTCGGGTGATATAGGTCAAGGCGCTCAAAGATGGTTAAATTTAGGAGTGCGCTTTCAGCCCTCAGAAGTTATGAAGCTGGCGGTACCTATGATGGTCGCGTGGTATCTCTATGATAAGAAAATACCACCCACTGGCAAACAGATGTTGATTATATTTATTTTGATACTAATGCCCAGCTTCCTGATTGCTAAACAACCAGATTTGGGCACATCTATATTGGTCTTTACTGCTGGCATGCTAGTAGTGTTTCTTTCAGGCATTCATTTTCGTTATATAATTATTCTCATTTTTTTGGCTTTTCCATCCTCACTTCTTTTGTGGAAATTTATGGCAGAATATCAGAAGCAGCGAGTAATGACTCTGTTAAACCCAGGTAGCGACCCACTTGGTGCCGGTTATAATATCATTCAATCTAAGATTGCTATTGGATCAGGTGGTCTATTTGGCAAAGGCTGGACAAATGGTAGTCAAGTGCAATTGGAATTCTTACCAGAAAAGAGTACAGATTTTATCTTTGCCGTAATCGGTGAAGAATTTGGCTTGTTGGGCTTGCTGACTATTTTGTTAATCTATATTCTGATAATTGCTCGAGGCCTGTTCATTGCTTCGCAAGCAACAGATTTATATTCGCGATTACTGGCAGGTAGTATAAGTTTAACTTTTTTTGTATATGTTTTTGTTAACGCAGCAATGGTAATTGGGCTAATGCCTATCGTTGGAGTTCCTTTACCTTTAATAAGCTATGGAGGCACTTCTATGGTGACGTTAATGATTGGATTCGGTATTCTTATGTCTATCAATTCAAATAGAAAATTATTGTCTACTTAGATGGAACGCTACATGAAATATAAAATCAACCTAACTATCTTATTATTTCTACTCACAAACACTTCATGGTCACACGATATACAGAGAGAGAACATCCAAAACTTCATCTCTAATATGGTAGTAAAACATAATTTCACTTATGAAGAAGTTTCAACCATGCTATCTAGAGCGGAATCTAAAGAAAAGATACTAGAAGCCATTAGCCGCCCGGCGGAAAAAAGACTTACATGGAATCAATATCGTAATATTTTTATAAAAAAAGAACGTATTGATGCAGGTGTTAATTTCTGGTTAGAACATGAAGAAATTTTGAATAAAATAAGTCGAGAGACTGGCGTAACCATAGAGATCTTGGTTGGTATTATTGGTGTTGAGACTTATTACGGACGAATAACAGGTGGTTATCGTGTCATAGATGCTCTTTCGACTCTTGCATTTGATTATCCGAAAAGATCACCATTTTTCACTAAAGAATTAGAGGCTTTTTTACTTCTTACAAGAGAAGAGGATATGGACCCATTTGATGCCACGGGTTCTTACGCTGGAGCAATGGGCTCACCTCAATTCATGCCAAGCAGTTACAGGGCATATGCTGTTGATGCCAGTGGTGATAACAAACGTGATATCTGGAATAATTGGTCAGACGTTATTGGGAGTGTAGCTAATTATTTTGTGCGACATGGTTGGCAACAAGGAAAAGAAATAATTGTCCCAGCAAACTTAGAATCACTGAGTGAACTGCCTGTAATCAAAACCGACCTTAAGGCTACCGAAACTGTACTTCAACTCCGAGAGGCTGGTATTAAATTCAGTACCGCAATGAATGATGATCATCCAAGTAAATTATTGTTTCTGGAACAAGAAGATGCTCATGATTACTGGGTTGGATTTCATAATTTTTTTGTGATCACTAGATACAATCACAGCACTATGTATGCTCTAGCAGTTCATCAGTTAGGTCAGGAAATTTCAGCTGAGATAGTTAACGCCAATGAATAATTTTCTTAAAAGATTTATTGTTCTTGCACTCTCAATTGTATTAGCTTCATGTATCTCTAACTTCTTTGGTGATGGACCTCCAAGAATAATTAAAAAAGCCCCCACCAAAGATGCTATTCCAAGATCCGAACCACCAAGTCAATATGGAAATGGAGATAAAAATGGTTATTATGAAGTACGAGGAAAACGTTATAAAGTTATGCCATCAGCTGGTAATTATTCAGCTACTGGAATAGCTTCCTGGTATGGAACAAAGTTTCATGGAAGATATACATCAAATCGTGAAATTTATAATATCTATGCTATGACCGCTGCTCATAAATCACTCCCTTTACCAACTTATCTTGAAGTGACCAATTTAGAAAACAATAAAAAAGTTATTGTTAGGGTTAATGATCGAGGGCCTTTTGTTGATGATCGCTTGATAGATCTTTCTTATGCCGCTGCCCTCAAACTAGATGTAGTAAAAAATGGTACAGCTAAAGTTAAGGTTAAAACTGTAACAGAAAAAAACTATAACCAAAATGAGGTAATAAACAGTATTAGCTTCATACAAATTGGTGTCTTTGAGGAAAGGAAGAATGCATATGATTATTTAAAACTACTTAAGAATAATCAGTTCAACACCGCTCAAGTAAGGAGAGAATTCCATTGGTTGAAGCCTCTATCACCGACTTATAAAGTTCAAATAGGTCCAGTTCAGAACAAAAAACACCATAATGAGTTATTATCTAAATTACGTAAAATTGGTGTCTATCAAACTAAAGTTGTCACAAATTAATCTAATAAATTTCTAAAGGTATAAAAATGGTTCGAAAATTAATCACAACGTTATTTCCAATAATTATATTGAACATAATTCTTGGAACAGCTGCATCAGCCCAAACACCAAATATACCTGCACCTCCGATTATTGGCGCTAAAAGTTATTTAATAGTAGATGCGACAACTAACTATGAGATTGGATCACTAGATCCAGATCTAAAATTACCACCTGCAAGCATCACAAAACTTATGACTGCGTATGTCACTTTCCAAGCAATTAAGAATAAGCAAATCTTTTTAGAAGATCTCGTCACTATAAGTGAAAAAGCATGGCGAATGGAAGGCTCGAGAATGTTTATAGAAGTTGGTAAAAAAGTCTCAGTTCAAGACCTATTGATGGGCATGATCGTGCAATCTGGAAATGATGCCAGCATTGCTCTGGCTGAGCATGTAGCAAGCTCAGAATTCCTGTTTGTTGATTTGATGAATCAGTCTGCGGCACAGCTTAAAATGACCTCAACTTCCTTCCAGAATGCCACTGGTCTTCCAGATCAAGATCACTATTCTACCGCTTATGACTTATCTCTCTTGGCCAAAGCAATAATTAACGAATTTCCTGAGTACTATAAGTGGTACTCAACGAAAGAATTTACATACAATAATATCACACAAAAAAATAGAAATTCTCTGCTGTGGCGAGATCCCAGTGTTGATGGTATTAAAACAGGTAGCACAGATGAAGCAGGATATTGTCTAATTTCTTCAGCGGAAAGAAATGGCATGCGTCTTATCTCCGTTGTGATGGGAACAGCTACCCCTAAAGCGCGTATAAATGGTAGTCAGGCAATGCTCAACTATGGCTTTAGATTCTTTGAAACAAAGAAAATTTTTACAGCTGAAGAAGAAATTATTAATATAAAAACATGGAAAACAGCATCAGAGAACTTATCTCTAGGTGTATCAGATGATCTTAAAATAACCTTGCCAAGAGGTAGCTTTGATAAATTGAATAAAGATAGTGATGTTCCACTGCAAATCACTGGCCCTATTAACAAGGGTCAATCCATTGGTGAAGTGGCGATTAGGCTTGGTGAGAAAACATTGGTAGTGCAACCTCTAGTAGCATTAGAGAATAACCCAAATGGCACCTTGTGGCAGCAAGCTAGAGATACGATTCAACTCTGGTTTGAATAATCCTATCAATGAAAAAAATCGACCGATCAGATCCTCTAATTACTTTTCCATGCCATTTTCCAATAAAAGTTATTGGTGATGATGTGCAAGATTTTTATCATGCTACTGAGAGCATATTGAATAAACATAATCAAAAATTTCATCCTGAAAATCTGAAAAAAAACTCTAGCCAGAAAGGTAACTATATTGCTCTTACCATCAATTTAAAAGTTGATAGTCAAAAACAATTAGATGCTATATATAAAGACTTCTCTGGTAATGATCACTTTAAGTTTGTCCTATGACACTCAAAGAGAATCAGTTAAAAAATTATAATTTAGATGTACGTGACCTAGGTATCACTGAGTATGATTCTGTATGGTCAAAAATGAAAAATTACTCTAGAACTCGAAATACTCATAGTAGTGATCTAATTTGGTTTACTGAGCATCACGCTATTTATACTTTGGGGCAAAATGGAAAAGATGAACACATCATCAATCCCGGAAAAATAAAAATTCTAAAAGTAGATCGTGGGGGACAAGTTACCTATCACGGCCCAGGACAAATCATGATGTATATTCTTATGGATATTAAGAGAATAGAATTAAACATACGGCAATTAATATCCGTACTGGAAGAGTCCATCATTAATTTATTATCAGAATACAATGTGAAGGCACATCGTAAAGAAAATGCACCTGGAGTTTATGTAAACTCTAAAAAGATAGCAAGTATTGGGCTACGTATCACCAGAGGATGCAGCTATCACGGACTTGCATTAAATCATAATACTGATTTGAAGCCATTTACTGGTATAAATACATGTGGTTATAAAAATTTAGATATTATAAATATCAGTGACTTAGGTATCGATGAAAATAAAAGCACCATTCAAATAAAATTAGAGTATTATTTTAAAAAAAATATTTTCGATATAAAAAACTACTCAGCTTAATAAACCTCTATACATGCCCGTTTAGCTCCTCAAGTCTTTCGGGAGTTCCAATATCATACCAAGATCCATTATGAAGACTTCCAGATAAAGATTTCTTATCAATCTGGTCAAATAGGAGAGGGACAATTGAAAATCTTCTAATACTTTGATTGGAAAATAACTTTGGATCATAAACAGCCATACCGGTGAATGTATATGGCAGAGACCCTTCTCTCTGAATTAAATTATCCCTGAGATTAAAGTCACCAGATAATCTATATTTAGGATTTTTAACCAGTACTAAATGCCCAAGAATATTGGGTTTCAAATCAATTATAGGTAATTCATAGTCAGTATAAATATCTGCATTTATAACCCAAAATGGCTCTTTACCTAACATAGGCAATGCACGAACAATCCCGCCTCCAGTCTCTAATATTTGATTCTCCTCAGGACTGTATATTACTTTTATACCAAATTTTTCACCAGATCCGACATAATCAATTACTTGACTACCTAACCAACCAAGATTAATTATCACTTTTGTTATACCAGCTTGGATTAACATCCTAAAGTGTCTTTCCAGGAGTGTCTCTCCGCCAACTTTTACAAGTGATTTAGGTGTTTTATCTGTGATTGGTCTTAACCGTTCTCCTTTTCCAGCAGCTAGGATCATCGCCATCATTTACTGGTCACCGTAATCTAGGCATTGATCGGCTACAAAGTCAGTTAAAAATGATAACTCTGGATATTTGATTGAAACTTTATAAAGATAATTTAATGTTCGAGGAATATCTTTAAGATAATTATTCTTAGCATCACGATGCATCAAACGGGAAAAAATGCCTACTGCTTTTAGATGTCTTTGAATTCCCATTAAATCAAAAAATTTAATGAAAGATTGTTTAGTTATATTTTCCCTTATTGAAAAATCAATCTTTGAATAGAAATCTAATACGAGATCATTTAGAAGGTTATCTGATAATGATATATAGCAATCCCTGAGTAGTGAAACTAAATCATATGTAATAGGTCCAATTACAGCGTCCTGATAATCCAAAATACCTGGATTATTATTCTGAGAATAGATTAGATTCCTAGAATGGTAATCACGATGTACGAGGACTTGTGGTTGATTTAACGCATTAGTTGCCAGTATTTGAGTGCAAGCTTCCCATTGCGAGAGCTCTTTTTTTGTAAATATATATTTAAGCTCTTTGGTGCAAAACCAATCAACGAATAGATTCATTTCTTCTGATAGAAGAGAGTGATTATAACTCGGGAATTCTCTTACTATTTTACTTCCATTTACTTGTAGTTTTAACAATTCAGATAAAGCATCATTATACAGATTAATTTGCATTCCCTGATCATCTAAAATGCAATCTAAATAATGCTGTGAACCCAAATCTGTTAGTACAAAAAAACCATCATTATAGTTCGCCTCTATGATTTCCGGACAATTAAGTCCCATTCGTTGAAATAATTCTGAGTATCTAACAAATCTATGGTTATCCTCTTTTAATGGAGGGGCATCCATAACAATATATGATAATTCTCCATTCCAAACTCGGTAATATCGCCGAAAACTAGCATCTGAAGAAGCTTCCTGAATATTTGCATACGATGCATCTGGCAATTCCTCAAGCCAATTCAAAAGTAACTTAAAACGTTCATTCTGTTTCATCTGTATATAAATAATTTTTTACCCTTATTTGATAAAATTCAATAGAATGTAACTAGTAAATAATAGATTTACTTAATTTCACTGCTTATCTTATACGGATATTATATTTTTGTTTAAATTTTTCTTTCAATTTTTAACCATATTATTGGCTCTCTTTTCTCTGAGTGCTTATGCAGGGCAGGATAATTTCTGTGATATGCCTGTATCAAAAACATATACTCCCTTTATTGATAAATCCATAAATTTTGAAGCCGATAATATTTTCTTAGACCTAAACTCAGATCTTTCAACGAGTTTAGAGGGAAATGTATTAATAAAGGATAGTAAAAATATAACCAGTGCTAATCGAGCCAAATATGATCCAAGTAGTGAATCACTTAATTTGGATGGTGAGGTTAATTTTTCGAATGATAATTTATCAATCATTAGTCAGTCTGCTTTATTTTCATATTCAAATGGTGAGATTATTTTTGATGAAGCACAGTTCATATTTGACAATAATACTGCAAGAGGAAATGCTGAACTTATAGAAATACAAGACAAGGGCATTTTAAATCTAATTAATGTGAATTACACAACTTGCCCAGTAGGATCAAATGATTGGATCCTCGAGGCACAAAATATAATCTTAAATACCGATACAGGATCAGCAAAAGCAGAAAAAGTTGTTTTAAGTTTTAAAGACATTCCCATTGTTTATTTACCGAAAATATCATTTCCTCTGGATAATAATAGGAAATCTGGATTCCTTGCTCCTGAAATTGGTGGTGGTGGCAGGAGTGGTAATGAAATTATACTTCCATGGTATTGGAATATTGCACAAAATTATGACGCTACGATAACTCCGAGGATTCTTACTGGCAGAGGTTTTCAATTGGGTAATGAATTTAGATATCTAACCAATACTAGCAAAGGCTCAATGCAAGTTGATTATTTAGCAAATGATAATATTTTTGGTGAATCTAGATATCTAGTAGCTCTGGATAATGAAACAAACTTTTCAAATGGGTTACGCGCAAAAGTTGATTTTGGAAATACCTCTGATGGGAATTATTTTGAAGATTTGGGAGGTAACCTAAGTATGACAAGCATTACTCATCTTAACCAAGAGTTATCATTTGATGCTTATGGTCAGTATTGGTCATTTCTATCACGTTTCCAAAATTATCAAACTATAGATAAGAGTCTAAGCCTAAATGAGCGCCCTTACCATCGCTTGCCACAAATAAAATTTAGTGCCTTACTACCATATAACCCATTCGGTGTATCAGCGAGAATTGATAACGAATTTGTTTACTTTGATCGTGAAGTTGGGACTACTGGCTGGCGAATTGATACTGAACCTCAAATTGAATGGTCCATCAAAGATGATGGTTGGTATATTAATCCAAAATTATCACTAAAACATACTCAGTATGAACTTAAAAATCTTACTACCAATAAAATATCAGATCCTAGTCGAACATTACCTATCGCCAGTCTTGATGCAGGCTTATTTTTTGATCGAAAATTAGGTGATAGTAATAATTTCACTCAAACATTTGAACCCAGGTTATTATATTTAAATGTTCCATATAGAGATCAAGATGATCTACCAGTTTTTGATACAATTGAACCAGATTTAAATTTAGTACAATTATTCCAAAAAAATCGTTTTTTAGGTATTGATAGAATTGCTGATACTGAGCAAATCAGTCTCGGATTTAGCTCTAATATAGTTAATAATAGCAATGGCAAGCAAATAGTTTCTGCTACTTTGGGTAAATCTTTTTACATGAAGGATCAAAAAGTAAACCTGCCGAATAATAATTTAATTATAAACTCAACTTCTGATTTTATCGCAGAATTACGTTTTCTTATATTTGATGACCTCAATTTTAACTTTTCCCATCAATGGAATAACGGTGACTCTGGAGTAACTAGTTCGCATGCACGGATTCAATATCGCCCAGGCAATAATAAGATCCTAAACTTCGGTTATCGTTTTCGCGAAGATTTATTGGAACAAGGAAATATCTCATGGTCTTGGCCGGTCACTCAAACATGGAATTTTTTAGGTCATGTTAATTACTCCGTTCGAGATAAAAAAATACTCGAACAATTTTATGGCCTAGAATACGAGAGTTGCTGTTGGGGAGTTCGGATGATATACAGAGAATATGTTTCTACAAGAGATGGGCAAGAGGACACCTCATTTGGCATTCAATTAGTTTTAAAAGGAATGACCAGTATAGGGACAAAAGCAAATAAACTTTTAGAACGTGGTATCCTAGGTTACTCAAATTACATACAATAATGATTATGAAAATACAGCAATTTACCAAAAATATATTCCTCCTTTTGATAATAATTCAATCGAGTTTTAATAGTGCCGCTGCCCAGGAGGAATTGATAGAACTTGATTCCATAGCTGCAATTGTCAACGAAGGTTTAGTTTTGAAAAGTCAGCTGGATTTTCAAATTCAGACTATTACTCGACGTGCTAGTGTGGAGGGTTTTCAATTACCCGCCAGAGATATAATGGAAGAACAAATACTAGAACAGCTCATCGTAGAGGAAATTCAATTACAACGCGCCGGTCAGATTGGTATTCAAATCTCTGACCAGATGCTTAACGGTGCTATAACCATGATTGCTGAAGAAAATAATATTCAATTTGAAAATTTACCTGCAATGCTGGCTGCAGATGGTATAGATTATGGTCGATATCGTCGTGATTTAAGGAATCAATTAATACTTGAGCAACTTCGTCAGATAGATGTTATCGGGCGAATAAATGTCTCACAAAGAGAGTTAAACCAATGTTTTGAGTCCCTAGATAGTAATGTGATCAATAATTCAGACTACAACCTATCTCATATATTGATATCAGTACCTGAATCTGCAACTGCTGATGAATTCAGAAAAGCTCAAGTAATTGCTGATCAAGTAATCACAGAACTCGATAATGGTGCGGAATTCGGAGAAATGGCAATCACTTACTCTGATAGTCAAACTGGTATAGAGCGTGGCTTCTTAGGTTGGCGAAAAGGTGATCAATTACCTACTTTGTTCTCCAATATCGTTGGAACAATAAAAAAAGGCGAGTATTCAAAACCCATTCAAGCAGTCAGTGGTTTTCATATCATCAGAATTAATGATATGAGAAGCACTGAAGAACGAAGTGAAATTGAACAAATGGAGGTACGGCATATTTTAATTATACCTAACCAGATAATTGATAATGCTACAGCAAGACAAAGACTAAATGAGGCCCGTGAGGAAATAATTAACGGTAAGGAGTTTGGAGAAATAGCCAAACTTCTTTCAGAAGACCCTGGATCTGTAAATGAAGGGGGTTCGATGGGCTGGGTCAATCCTGGGACATTTGTAACTGAATTCGAGAATATAGCTAATAACATAAATATAGGTACAATTTCGCAACCATTTCAATCTCGATTTGGCTGGCACATACTAGAGGTTACTGGTAGAAGAACTCATGACAATACCGAGGAACTCAGAGAATCTAATTGTAGAGCTCAAATTACAAATAGTAGGCTTGCCAATGAGTCTGAACTTTGGATACGACGGATTAGAGATCAGGCTTTTGTTGAAAAAAGACTCTAACTCAGAGTCGTCTGATTAGAGATATTTCATGCATTTTTCAAATCTTGCACCCGATCACCTGATAGCAGTAACTGTTGGTGAGCCAGCAGGTATCGGTCCAGATATTTGTCTTGATTTAGTCAATCAATCATGGAGTGGCAATTTAATTATTATTGGCGATTCAGAAGTTATGAGGGAGAGGGCTAATTTATTAAATAAAAATATAGATTTTATAAAATGGTCTCCACAAGACAATGTTTTACAAAGATTACCGAAAAATACCCTATTCATATATGAAAAAAAATTTGCATCAGAGGTAATTTGCGGAAGCCCAAACTATAAAAACTCCCAAACGTTAATTGATGGTTTAGCTGAGACAACAAAGCTCTGTTTGAATGGTCAATTTCAGGCGATAGTTACAGCACCTATCAATAAAAGTCTAATTAATGATGGCGGAATTGACTTCACAGGTCATACAGAATTTCTTGCAAATCAATCTAATATTAACAAACCGGTTATGCTATTAGCTGCAGGTAACTTTCGTGTTGCACTTGTAACAACACACATACCCCTATCAAAGGTATCCTCTAGCATAACAAAAAAATTATTAAGCGAGACCATAACGATTGTTAATCGTGACCTAAGAAAATATTTTAGGATTAATAATCCGCGAATACTGGTTTGTGGCTTAAATCCACATGCT
The DNA here is from genome assembly GCA_902512585.1 of uncultured Woeseiaceae bacterium. Taxonomy (GTDB): domain Bacteria; phylum Pseudomonadota; class Gammaproteobacteria; order Steroidobacterales; family Woeseiaceae; genus SP4260. The sequence goes on from CABXJW010000001.1 coordinate 50,068, forward strand.
GGAGAGAATGGTCTTCTTGGTAAAGAAGATCAAAAAATTATTGAACCAGTCATTAATGAATTTCAGTTAAGAGGTTATGATATTAAAGGACCTTTACCAGCGGACACCATATTCTTAAAGGCAAAGCAAGAGTGTGATGTGATTATCGCTATGTATCATGATCAGGGTCTACCTGTCCTCAAATTTGCTGGTTTTGGTGAGGCGGTTAATGTCACTTTGGGCTTACCTTTTATTAGGACTTCAGTGGATCATGGTACGGCATTTGATATTGCTGGCAAAGGAATCGCCAGTTCAGAAAGCTTAATCTCTGCTGTAGAATTAGCCATCAGAATGCTTTGATCATGCATGTCAATTTCCGCACCAAGAAAAGATTTGGTCAACATTTTTTAGTTGACCAGCAAATTATCGATTTAATTACCAAACACATTAACGCGAAATCTGATGATCTAATAGTTGAAATTGGACCAGGTAATGGTGCAATCACCGAGCCGCTAGCCCAAAGCAAGCCAATGATGCATCTCATTGAATTTGATCGCGAATTAATCCCTATACTGCAAAAAAAATTTGCCTCATATGCTAATACAAAAATCCATCATGAGGATGCTTTGAAATTTGATTACTCGTTACTCGGTCAAAAGTTACGTTTGGTGGGTAATCTCCCGTATAATATTTCCACGCCATTATTATTTCATCTAATCAAATATAGAAAGAATGTAACTGATCAGCATTTCATGTTACAAAAGGAAGTTGCTGACAGATTAACCGCCAAACCAGGCAATAAAACCTTCAGTAAACTAACAATCATGTTTGGAACTTTTATGAATAGTGAACATTTATTTGATGTTCCTGCCGCTGCATTCAAGCCGCGCCCAAAAGTCGTATCTTCCGTGGTGAGAATAATACCGAAAAATGACAATCAAATTCTTGTTAATGATCCAATCATATTAGAAAAAATAGTCACATCTGCATTTACTCAACGAAGAAAGACACTTAGGAACTCACTTAAAGGAATTATTTCTGATAAAATCATGCAAGAATTAGATATTAATCCTAATCAAAGAGCCGAGGAATTACCCATACCAGTCTGGACAAAATTAGCGAACAAATTAACTGAGTGACCATGTCTTATGTCTAAAAATTCAAGTATTAATATAAAAGTGAATACCAATTATATTCACGAACAATCTGAACCTGATGATAGTCGTTACGTCTTTTCTTATACCATTACCATCTCCAATCAAGGTAATATTGCGGCAAGATTATTGAGTCGTCACTGGGTAATTACCGATTCTAACGGAAAAATTCAAGAAGTAACTGGCGATGGTGTGGTTGGCGAACAACCTAAATTGAAACCTGGTGAAGAATTTATTTATTCAAGTGGTGCCATAATTGAAACCCCGGTAGGAGCAATGCAAGGAAAATATTTCATGGAAGCTGAAAACGGTATTAACTTTGATGCCCCGATTGCTCCATTTACGCTTGCAGTTCCAGGTATGTTGCATTAAGAAATAAAGGAAAATCTTTGGCAATCTATGCTATAGGGGATATTCAGGGTTGTTATGATCCTTTCAGAAGATTACTTGATAAAATAAAGTTTGATCCTGCTGAGGATCAGTTGTGGCTTACTGGTGATCTAGTCAATCGAGGAGTGAATTCACTTCAAACATTAAGGTATGTAAAATCGCTTGGTAAAGCAGTAATTTCAGTTCTTGGAAACCATGATTTACATCTTTTAACATTACATTATGAATTAAAACCTATGGATAAAGGATCACTAACCCTTAGGAATGTGCTTGATGCGCATGATAGAGATTCACTGATGGAATGGTTGAGACGTAGACCATTAATTCACTATCAAAAACTAAACAATCGTATACTAGTTCATGCTGGAATTTATCCCACATGGAGTATTCAGGAGTCGATAGCATATGCATGTGAGATCGAGAAATATCTGAGAGGCCCGAAATGTAAAGATCTATTAAGCCAAATGTACGGTGATGATCCAATATCCTGGTCCAATGAACTATCAGAAATAGAACGATATCGATTTATAATTAATGCTTTTACACGAATGCGGTTTTTAGGAGCCAATAATACTCTTGATTTTAACTCCAAAGGTCCGATTCATAACCATAAAGGGTATTTGTCACCTTGGTTTGATCAATTAAATAAGCAATGGATTAATACGACCATAATTTTCGGACACTGGTCAGCTCTTGGCTTAATGATTAAACCTAATGTAATTTGTCTAGATACTGGGTATGTCTGGGGAGGAGAACTTACGGCCATTAATCTAGATAATACTTCCACCATAGTCAGAGTAAGTCAAATTAAATGAACCATCTTTAAAAATTTTGCATATAATAAAGAACTAAATATATCGTATGGAGAAGACCATGAAATCCCTACTAGCTTTTAATTTTCAGGAATGGATTGAGAAACATCGACACCTTCTTAAACCACCCGTATGCAATCAACAAATATTTGAAGATAATGACTTTATAGTAATGGTAGTTGGTGGACCCAACTCAAGAACAGATTATCATTATGATCCTGGTCCAGAATTCTTCTACCAACTGGAAGGTGACATGCTGCTCAAAACCATTCAAGATGGCAAACGAGTGGAGACGGTAATCAAAGAAGGTGAGATTTTACTCTTACCACCTACAGTTCCACATTCTCCGCAGAGATATGCGGACACTGTTGGGCTAGTAGTTGAGAGAAAGCGCTTAGACACAGAATTAGATGGTTTTTTATGGTTCTGTGAAAAATGTGATAATAAATTATATGAAGAATATCTGTATATCAATGACATTGTTGGTCAATTACCTCCAGTTTTCGATCGTTTTTACAGTTCTGAAGCCAACCGTACTTGCAAAAAGTGTGGCGAAATAATGGCTGCAGAATAACGAGAAAACTGATGTTAAAGATAGATATTCATACTCACATATTGCCTAAAAGTTGGCCAGATCTAAAAGAGCGCTATGGTTATGGTGGTTTCATGCAACTAGAGCACTGTGGTTCTGGCTGCTCCAAGATGATGATGGATGGCAAGCATTTTAGAGACGTAGCGCCAAATTGTTGGGATCCTCAGGTGAGGTTGGAAGAATGTCATCAAACAGCTGTGGATGTTCAAGTTTTGTCCACCGTTCCAGTCATGTTCAACTATTGGGCCAAACCAAAGGATACAGCTGATCTGGCAATGATTTTAAATGATCACATTGCTGAGATTGTCACTAATCATCCCAAAAGATTTATTGGTCTTGCGACGCTCCCTATGCAAGATATTAATCTATCAGTTAAAGAGTTGGAGCGCTGTGTTAATACTAAAGGTATGGCTGGCGTTCAAATAGGTTCTCATATTAATGGGTGGAACCTTGATGACCCGCGGATTTTTCCAATTTTAGAAGCAGCGCAAGATTTAGACACTGCTATTTTTATTCATCCCTGGGATATGCTGGGTAGTGACCGAATGAATCTCTATTGGTTACCATGGCTAGTGGGTATGCCAGCGGAAACCGCTTTATCTATTTGCTCGATGATCTTTGGTGGCGTTTTCGAAAAATTACCTGATCTAAGAATTGCTTTTGCTCATGGAGGTGGTGCATTCCCGAGTATTATAGGAAGGTTAGAACATGGTTATAATGTTCGTCCTGATATTGTGGCAACCCATAATCAAAAGAATCCCCGAGATTACTTAGGAAAATTTTACGTAGATTCGCTGGTTCATGAACCAGCTGTTTTAAATTATATGATTGATCTCTTTGGCGCAAACTGTATCGCTCTCGGGAGTGATTACCCGTTTCCACTCGGTGAAGACAAACCAGGAGAGATGATTAAAAATATGCAATTAGATGACCAAACAAACCAATGGTTATATGCTGATACCGCTTTAAGATGGCTCAATCTCAATCGAAAGGACTATGAAAGGTGAACAATTTCAACTTCGAAACAAATCGAACCTATGCTCAATCACTAGACAGTCAGGATGATCTGGCTCACTATCGCTCTGAATTTTTATTTCCAGAAGATAAGAATGGCTATTCGTGCGTATATCTTTGTGGTAACTCACTTGGATTACAACCAAAAAAAGTTAAGCAGTACCTTAATGAAGAATTGGATGACTGGTCAAAATATGGAGTACATGGTCATACTAAAGCTGGTCGTCCCTGGCTAACCTACCATCTGCAAGCGAGGTCAGGATTCGCAGAGCTAACCGGAAGTCTAGAACATGAGGTAATTGCTATGAATACCCTCACGGTTAATTTGCACATGTTAATGACTACTTTCTATCGACCAAATCAGAAGCGCTTTAAAATTCTCATTGAATCAACCGCTTTTCCCTCAGACAGATTTGCTGCTGAATCACAAATTCGTTTACATGGATTTGACCCTAAGGAGGCATTGATTGAATGGCAACCAAAAGATGATGAATTATTCATAGATGACCTACAACAAATAATAGCTGCTCAAGGTGATGAGATTGCTTTAATACTTGTACCGGGTATTCAATATTACAGTGGCCAAGTTCTACCTATGCAAGAAATTTGTCAATTGGCAAAGAGTGCGGGTTGCAATGTTGGTCTTGATTTAGCACATGCTATAGGAAATATAGAACTTGAGCTACATAAGTGGGCTCCTGATTTTGCTGCTTGGTGTACTTATAAGTACCTTAATGGTGGGCCTGGATCAGTTGGTGGAGCATTTATCCATGAAGCACATCATGGTAGTGCCGGTAATGAGCAACTACTTGGATGGTGGAGTAATGACCTTGAAAGTCGTTTCAAAATGGGGACAGAATTCGTCGCAGCCAAAGATGCAGATCTCTGGCAAGTCAGTAATCCACCGGTTTTCTCATTAACCCCAGTAATCACCTCTTTACATATGTTCCATGAAGCATCCTTTAATAAACTGCGTAAAAAATCTATTCAGTTAACCAATTATATGGATTTTTTAATTCAAGATTCATTTAAAGGCAGAATAGAATCTATCACCCCACCACTCAATCGAGGTTGTCAATTATCTCTAGTAATCCTCGATAAAAGTCTCAATGGTAAAGCTATATTTAATTCCTTAACAGAAAAAAATGTAATTGGTGATTGGCGTGAACCCAATGTCATTCGGATGGCGCCCGCTCCGTTATACAACTCTTTTGAAGATGTTTTTGAGTTTGTAGAGCGCCTCAAAGAAGCGATTACTGAAAATAATATTTGATGAGCTCAGCATCAATAAAAATCCTTGGCTCGGGCCTCTGTGGTAGTTTGCTTTCGATCATCTTAGCAAAAAGAGGATATGCAGTAGAGATTTATGAATCTCGGAGTGACCCCAGAAAACTGAGTCAAGCGGCAGGAAGATCAATTAATTTAGCAATGTCCTCCAGAGGTATCAATGCGCTCAAGTATGCTGGTATCTTCGATCAAATAAAACCCCTTCTTATCCCAATGACAGGACGAATGTTGCATTTTAAAAATGGCGACAAAGAGCTCCAACCATATGGACAAAAAGAAGATGAAGTTATTTACTCAGTATCACGTTTTAATCTCAACCAGATTTTGATCGAAACTGCTGAAAAAAAATATCATGTTGATATCAATTTTGAACATTCAGTTAAGTCTTATGATCCAGAAAATGCCAAGATTCAAATGCACTCACCAAAAAAAGAGTTTTTCCTGGAGGCGCAAAAAATATTAGTGGCTGATGGAGCTGGCTCAGTGATTCGTAAGTCCTTTAATGATAGAGCACCAATCATGCCAAGCGAATCTATTTTACCGCACAGCTATAAGGAGCTCACCATACCCGCAAATGATGATGGTAGCTTTCAACTGGAAAAAAACGCCCTCCATGTTTGGCCACGGGGTCAATTTATGCTCATTGCACTCCCCAACCCTGCTGGCGATTTTACCTTAACGTTATTCATGCCAACAATGGGTAAAGATAGTTTTGCCGAATTATCCACAGATGCAGCTGTAACAGATTTCTTTGATCGTCACTTTGCTTCTGCCGTTCCACTCTTGCCAAATCTAATCCACGAATTTAAAAATAATCCGACGGGAATATTAGGTACAGTAAGGTGTCGGCATTGGCATCAAGATGATAAATTACTTTTAATCGGTGATGCAGCTCACGCCTTGGTGCCCTTTCATGCCCAAGGAATGAACTTTGCTTTTGACGATTGCGTTGAATTAGATAAGGTTATTGGTCAACACGAACATAATTGGCTAGAGATATTCCAAAATTTCGAAGCTAATCAATTTGACAATGCCACTGCAATACAGGAGATGGCTTTAGATAATTATATTGAAATGCGCGATGGTGTTCTTGATCCAAAATTTGCACTAAGAAAAGAACTTTCCTTTGAATTAGAAAAACGGTTACCCAATCAATTTATTCCTCGATACTCAATGGTCATGTTTCATGAGAAAATTCCATACGCTGTCTCTTATCAACGAGGTGAAATACAAAAGAAATTACTCGCAGAGCTCACTATGGATGCTGAAAAACTGGAGGAGATAGACCTAAATTATGCTGAAAAAGTAGTTGCTACAAAATTAGCGCCGCTCTAGGACCTCAAACCAAAAAGCAACTTCACGCTGCTCATTAACAGGAAAGAATTGCTTCGAAACAATTTCCCAAAAATTATAGTTAATTTCTGGAAAAAAAGTATCACCATTAATCTCTTTCTCCACATGCGTAACATAGATCCGATTCACTTTATCGAAGAAACTCGCATATATCTCGCCACCACCAATAATCATAACCTCCTCAGTATCATCAATAGTTGCTAACGCACTCTCCGGTGACAAAAACACGTCTGCACCAACCACTTGATAGTCATTTTGACGGGTAATAATCATATTTCGCCTGCCTGGTAATGGTCGGCCAATAGATTCATAAGTGGTTCTTCCCATTAGAAGTGGCTTACCCATCGTAACTGCTTTAAAGTTCTTTAGATCCTCAGAAATATGCCAAGGAAGATCACCACCGATACCAATAACGTTGTTAATCGACTTTGCGACTATAATAGATAAGCTCATTACCTAAACCGCAATTGGCGCGGGTATTTTCGCCTGACTCTGGTAATTACTAATTTCGATATCTTCATACTCATAATCAAAGATACTCGTCCTTGATTGCCTGAGTTCAAGTTTAGCTAAAGGTAAAGTACTTCTCGTTAATTGCAATTTCGCTTGCTCGAGATGATTGAGATATAAATGACAATCACCACCTGTCCAAATAAAATCTTTCGCTTTTAAATTAGTTTGGGCAGCCACTAGTTCCAATAAGAGTGCATACGAAGCAATATTGAAAGGCACACCCAGAAATATATCGGCACTTCGCTGGTATAATTGACATGAAATTTCACCATCAGCGACATAAAACTGAAATAAACAGTGGCAAGGAGGTAGCGCCATTTTATCTATATCAGAAACATTCCAGGCCGAGACTATATGCCGACGAGAATCAGGATTACGTTTTATATCATTTATTAATCCAGTGATCTGGTCAATTGACTCATTATTATCAGTCGGCCAGCTTCGCCATTGTGATCCATACACTGGCCCTAAATTACCTTGCTCGTCTGCCCATTCATTCCAAATAGACACTTTGTTTTCATTCAAATATTGAATGTTGGTATCACCGCTTAAAAACCACAATAATTCATGGATAATGGATGGGAGATGTAACTCTTTTGTAGTAAGCAGAGGAAAGCCTTCCTGCAAATTAAATCGCATCTGATGACCAAATACACTCAATGTACCCGTTCCGGTACGATCCTCTTTTTTTGTGCCTTGCTCCAAAACATGCTCTAACAGCCGAAGATATTGTTTCATTAAGATTCCAAATTATTGATTATTTGATTTATAAGCACTGATCATCAAGTATGCACCTACGAGTATCATTGGCATGGTGAGTATTTGACCCATCGTTACCCATCCCAACGCTAAATAATCAAGATGCGCATCAGGTACACGATAGAACTCAATAAAAAATCTAAACAGACCATAACCCACTAAAAATAGGCCTGAAACTGCCATTTTTGGGCGTTTTATTTGTGAATACAGCCATATGATCCAAAAAAGTATAAAACCTTCTAATAACGCCTCATAGAGTTGCGAGGGGTGCAACGAAACACCATTGACAATGAATCCCCATGGCATCTCTGTTGGCTTGCCCCAGAGCTCGCCATTGATAAAGTTTCCAATCCGTCCAAAACCCAAACCTAATGGAACAAGTGGAGCCACAAAATCTGTCATAACCCAGAGATCATGTTCTAGTTTTCTACCATACAGCCATACAGCGACCATCACCCCAACCAGCCCACCATGAAATGACATTCCACCTTGTGTGATTTTGAATAAATATAATGGATCGACCATCAGTTGTTGCCATCCATAGAAAAAAACATAACCCAAACGCCCACCCAAAATCACACCAAGCATGGCATAGAAAATTAGATCTTCAACTTGTGGTTTCGTAATTGGTGACCAGGCTTGTTGACTCCTTTTATTAGCAAGTAATAGAGCCACAATAAAACCAAATAAGTACATAAGCCCATACCATCGAACTTTCAGGAAGCCGATAGAAAATATTATGGGATCAATTTCAGGGTAAATAAACACTAGTCAAGCTTGCAGAAATGCACCTCTGATGTCCAGTCAAAAACATAAAATTTATAGGTTTTTATGCCAAAAAAAAAGATCTGCATGACACCCATACAGATCTTCTTTTTTCTATATTAACTTAAGTTAAAGTTAATCTAATGTAGCAACAACCTCACCATGAATTACTGATGGTTTTCCATCATTGAATAAACCAGTAGTCGGTATAAGACCGATTGAGCCGGCATTATCCTCGCCATTCATGTCCTTTGGTCCAAGCATCTGGATATCACTAAATGGTGGCAAATCTTCCGCAGTCTTGGAATAGCTTAACGTACCGAGTGCCGCATCCTTTTTGGCCAACCATTGTTCACCCTCTAATGCTTTCACTTTATAGGTGGTATCCGAGCCTTTTTTGGTTAACACAGGATCAACACCATTATATGCTTCAATTGCAAAGCGTTGTACATAGCGTAAGTTATCATTCCATTCTCCATCATAAAATTCACCTAATGCTTCACCGGTAAGCACATTGATTACTTGACCTGGTATACCCCAGAGCTCACCAAAACCACCGAACTCAAGTCTTACGTTCTTGCCGGCATCTTTTGTATAAGCGGTTGCATCATCTGGCACTGCATAGTAAAGAGTTTCTGGTCTCGCGAAATTCACATAATTGCCAGTGGCTGTATCTTTAGCATATTTCTTTCTTTGCCATTCTGACGCACCAAACTCAAGCTCATACCAAGTGGTCGGACCTGTCCCTTCCCAAAAGGCATCCTCACAATAACGTGTTGCATTAGCACTAAAGACCGGATGCGTATCACGATATTTATTGGTATCACTTAACGGTTTGGAATTATCAGACCGATTGCATTCTAATTTTGCTAATTCAGTAGCAATTTCAGCATCTGTTCCACCCAGCATTCGGCCTGTACGAATTCCCCAGGCCAATTCTTCAGTATAATATTCCTGAGGAATATTCTTGAAATTTGCTGTGCTGACATCGTTTTCTGTGATAGTGCTAGCAAAGCCCATGACATTACCTGACCCATCTTTAATACCCAAACCATCTGGAGTATAAGTCACGACATCTGTGGCTAAAATCCCAGGATAATGATATCCCTGTTGATCTCCTGACTTAACATACTGCACAGTCGTTGGTATATGGGGGCTCACCACGGTACCAGGACTCCCATTAAGTGCTTTTGCCGCATCCGCAGTCGCATTTATCGTAGCTGCACTGGTGCAGAAAAAGACACATTTGAATTTCGCTGGATACTCAGAAGGAGTTAATTCTTGGCGAGACTCAACCTGAATACCATAAGTTGCGGTATTATCTGTTGGATTTTGGAAAGTTTCAGTTGGGATATCATAGCCATTGCCGGTATCCGGTGACCAAGCCCAAAATCCACGTTCTTCCGTCCAAGCATCTGCTGCATTTGCATCAGGTGCTGATTTCACCGTCAAGGTAACTCCGAAAGCATCCGCCGCATCTGATTGACTTTCAGCGGTATAAACATCCAAAGCACCAAAATCAATATTGACATTCACCTGCTGTCCATCAGTAAAGAAGCTCGCAAATGAGGCTGTCATTGATTTTAGATCTTTTAAGATCGAGTTAAATTGAACCTCAAATGCCGCATCGCCATCACTATTCATTGTGAAGGTTTCTGAGATAGCTTGTGTCAAGTTGACACTCACATTTGCAGCAGTACCGCCATCGTTATAAATTCCACTGATAGTCGTTCCTTGCGCAATTGACATAGTCATAGCTGAGCCAGTTGATGACCAGGTGAATGGAAGAGTAAATGTGACTTGATCTTCTGTGCCACTTCGCGTGCTATCATCACCATGGGTTAATTTTACCGCGATATTGGTAGAACCAGAGCCACCACTATCTGGCAGGTTACCAAAATAACCCTTAACTTTAATAGGTCTGGCATTCGCTGTACCGTTAATTAATCCCAGGAGATTTTCAAGATCAATACCGGGTGCATCTCCAGTATCCTTACCCCATGGATAACCACCAAATGTTCCACTATTGACACCACCTAACCACCAGTACTGCACGTTTTCAGCCGCACTCGCACTCAGTGTATCACCTTGTAGATAATCTGTGACTTTGATCCGCCAGGTATTAAGTTGTAAACCATTCATCGCCGGTTGTACTTGCGTATAGGGATCCTCATAGGTCACTGACATTGCCGCTAAGTATTCGGTATTAGTGAACGTAATCGGTGTGCCTAATGTGGTTTCATTCCAACCACTGGACCAATCAATGGACTTAGTAAAGGTCCAGGTTGCATTGGCTTTACTATAACTACCTTCATACTCACGCTCAGCCGCAGGAAAACCAAGACTTTGATAAGCACTTCCCCATCGATCATCATTCCCGTTGATCCAGCTTACCATGGTCAATTTATCTAAATCATTTAAAGCAAGATAACTCTTAGTATATTTAGTGACTCGCTGGTTAGCAGCAGCAATTTTGATTTGTAACGCAGGACCTGTCTCACCAGCAAACTGCTCTTTCGTCCAAACCGTATCAGCATCCCATAGACCTGGATTTTCCCAATCATCCACATAGATATTCCAGTAATCTGCCCAGCCAAATAGCTCGACATCATTGCCATCCGCATCTTCAACTGTGGCATTCATCGGGAATGCCGCTTGGCCAGATAACGTGGCTCTGGTCCCATCCACATTATAAACGCCATAGCGGTGAATATTTTTCTGAGCATCAGAGTCCTTCAATGAATAACAAGTCTCATCAGTAGTCAGGCCAGAATTTGAATCAGGCAAAGTTACCGCTGTGCTGCCTGGTATAAAAAAGCCTTCCGCACTCATACTTGAATCTTCAAAATCCAATGTTGCAGCTGAAATTACTTTACTGCAATAGACCGCAGCATCACCATTATCGATTGAAAATCCAGACATAACTTCCATTTCAACCCATTCCTGATTAGGGTAAGATCCCACCTCATAACCAGTAGTATCCACTGTAACCCCTTCAATCTTGTCGCCTGAATAAGATAATACAGTTCTTAAGGGCGCATCATTCATACGATAATCAACATAGGTAATTTGTCCACCTGAGGCTTTGATCCTGGCCCCACCTGCTGAATTTCCAGCTAGCATCAAACACCCTGCTTCTAATTTATCTTCGGTACTGCCTGGAAACTCTGGGCCACACATATCTTGATTTTCACCCAGCGCGAATGACATTTGCATATCAAATAAACCAAACTGAGAAGTCGCCGATGGCGGTGATGTAGTCGTCATTTTAATGTAAACCGTTATGGCTGGTGAATAAGCATCTGTCATTGTCGCTAACATCGCTGGCGACATATCCTTTGCCCAATCTTCCAATTCTGGCGCCAATTCAACCCAAGCATTAGCAATTTGTGGTGAACTATTATTAGCACGGGTTACGTTTGCATAGGCCACTGTGACTGTTTTCGCAGTACTGCCGGTAGTTCCCGATTCAGATTTTTTTGTGCTTTGTGCACTTTGTGCCGATTTTGGTTTTGCTGCTGCTGCATCCGATGAACTCGTATCAGCTGATTTGCAGTCATCCTCATACAGAGAGATTTTATAAGGACCGCGATTAACCATTTCAGCAAAGCCCATAGCATTCATCATACACATAATGAAATTGACCTCTTCTAGGGCATCATTAGCGGCATTATCAGAGACGAAAAAATCCACTGTATCTGATTCATAAGCAGTCTGCGCATTAAGTGAAAACGGTAGCCACACTATTAACATTAAAAATATATTTCGTACTAAATTACTCATAATTGACTCTCTTTGTTATCTTTTTCTTTTTTTAATCTTTGGTTTAAAATTTCTAAGAATCTAGAGATCTTCTCTGGTTCTTACCACATCCATCTCTTTTGGTACTGCCAATCCCGAAATCGCTGGGGCAGCAGGTGGTGTTGCAGGTGGTGTTGCTGGAGGTGTTGCAGGAGGTGTTACAGGAGTTCCACCTTGTGGAGCTGGAGTTGCAGCTTCACCACCGCCACCGCCACCGCCACATGCAGCGATAACAAACACCAATAGGCCAAGGGCCCATACTTTACTCTTTAAAAAACCACGTAACCAAACACCTTTAACTCGATCAACCATCTCTAACTCTCCAAAAAAAATTTTTAAAACTGATATTTGTGTATTTCAATTTTAAAATTTAGACTAATTCTAATAAATTTATTAACTTATAACGTAAACCTACCATTTACAACTTACACCTTTTGTTTGTTTGTTTCAAATTCAGCTAAACTCTTATAAAATTAATATTTTAAAATCTAAAAAAACTCATGCACTCCAACCAACTGCACAAAGAAACCAGTCCTTATTTATTACAGCACAGTAATAATCCAGTAAATTGGTTACCGTGGAATGAAAAAAGCTTAAAAAAGGCGCTTGCCTTAAATAAGCCTATTCTGCTCTCTATTGGTTATTCGGCATGTCATTGGTGCCATGTAATGGCACATGAATCATTTGCTAATCCAGCGATAGCAGAAATAATGAACAAACTTTTCATCAATATTAAAATTGATCGCGAGGAGCGTCCTGATATTGATCAGATCTATCAGACTGCCCATCAAATTCTCACTCAGAGAACTGGTGGCTGGCCATTGACAATGTTCCTTGATCCGAAAACTCACCGACCTTTCTTTGGTGGCACGTATTTTCCTAATGAAGCTCGACATGGGATGCCAGCTTTTCCTGATCTAATCGAAAAAGTAGCCACTTACTACAATAACGAACAAGATGCCATTAGAGATCAAGGCAAAAAACTCAATGAGATCTTTAATAATTTAATGCCAAAAAATAATAATAAAATTATTGATGCTAAACCATTAAAAATAGTCAGAAATGAAATCGAAGCAAGTTTTGATAAGAAATATGGTGGCATCGGTATGGCACCGAAATTCCCTCAAACTACTATTCTAGATAGTCTCTTACGTCATTGGCGAAAAACAGCATTCCAAATCGAACCAGATATTGAGGCTTTATTTTTATCTACTCTGACTCTAACACGGATGGCTGAAGGTGGAATATATGATCAACTCGGGTGCGGTTTTTATCGCTATAGTGTGGATCAAAAATGGCAAATACCGCACTTTGAGAAAATGCTATATGACAATGGCCTGCTTCTGACTTTATATACCCATGCCTATTTAGCCACCGGTGATGAGTTATTTAAAAAAATCAGTGAAGAGACGGCTGCCTGGATATTAAATGATATGCAAGCCGCCGATGGTGGCTTTTATTCAACCTTGAATGCTGATTCAGAGGGATCTGAAGGAACTTACTATATTTGGGATAATAATGAAATTGAAGCAGCCATAAAAAAAACAGACTTACCTTTAATCAGGGAGTATTTTGGCTTAGATAAAATAGCTAACTTTGAAAATAAATGGCATCTCACAATTCAAACAAATGTAGAAACTTTAGCTAGGAAATTTAACTTAACTATTGCTCAAGTGAATACCATCATTCTTGAAGCTAAAAGCAGTTTAAAAAAAGAACGTAAGCAGCGTATTTTACCTTCACTGGATGATAAACAACTAACCGCTTGGAATGCCCTTGCTATAAAAGGTTTAGCTATTGCATCACGGGCATTCAGCAGAAAAGATATTATTGAAGAAAATAGCAAAGCCATCAATTTCATTAAAGATAATCATATGCACAATAATAGATTGATGGCTAGCTATAAAAAAGGAGAAGCTAAATTCTCAGCTTATCTTGATGATTATGCCTACCTTTTGGATGCATTGGTTGAGTCACTACAAACTCACTGGGATACTCAACATTTGGCTTTTGCAATTGAGTTAGCTGATCAGTTATTGGAATATTTTTATGATGAGATTGATGGGGCTTTCTTTTTTACCGCAAAAGATCATGAACAATTAATTTATAGACCAAAACCAATGACTGATGATGCAACTCCCTCTGGTAATGGCATTGCGAGTTTTGCCCTGCAAAGATTAGGTTGGCTACTCGGTGAAAGTAAATATTTAACTGCCGCTGAATCTACTATTAAATGCGCTTGGGACATGCTGACAACAGCACCACACGGTCATACATCACTGATCCATACGCTTGATGATTTTCTTGATCCGCCAGAAATAATCATCATAAGAGGGGATGTGAAATTGATCTCGGAATGGCAAGAGGCAACGAGGAAGATTTACGCACCGAAAAGGTTAGTATTCGCTATCCCTGACACTGAAAAATCATTACCACTATATTTAAACAGCCGCATACCAATAAAAGACAAAATAGTTGCTTATCTGTGCCAAGGAAGTCAGTGCTCACCACCCATTACTTCATTTGAGGCTCTCATTAAACTTATTACTGAGTCACCGATACATCAACCAAAAGGCTGATCAATTGAGGCAGAAAAGTCCGTAAATAGTTTTGGTCCAGTTTCAGTCATATACAAACAGTCCTCTAACCGAACGCCGAATTCACCAAAAAGATAAATTCCTGGCTCATTAGAAAAGCACATACCAGGGGCTAACTTAGTCGACTCACCTCGCACAAAATTAATTGGCTCATGTCCATCAATCCCAATACCATGCCCCAAGCGATGTGATAGACCTGGAGTCTGATAATCGGGTCCGTATCCGAGTTTAGTGTAAAAAGCCCTTACCACATCATCAATTTTACCTGCAGGTACTCCAACTTGAGCTGTTTCTAGAGCTAACTCCTGCCCTTGTTTTACAGTATTCCAGACTTGGCGTTGTTTTTTTGTAGGCTCACCAAAGACCCAAGAACGGGAAATATCTGATTCATAATCATGCACAGAGCATCCGCAATCCATTAAGATCATACCGCCCTCTTTTACTTGCTGGGGTTGTTTGGTGCCATGTGGATAAGCGCTGGCTTCATTTAATAATACTCCGGAAAACTGGACCGCACCACCAAGCAACTGTGTAGCCTCACTCATCATAGACCCAATCTCCTGCGGACTCATATTTAAATGAATATTTTTGTATACGTAACGATAAGCTTCAAGCGTTATATCATTGGCTAATTGCATTAAAGCAAGTTCATTAGTTGATTTAAACATGCGGCAACCACGAGTAATATCTTTACCAGATACCAGTTCTGTTGTTGTAGTCATTCTAGCGATACCATCAACGATAAAATGACGTACCGTTTCTTCAATCGCTAATTTACCTCGCTTAATATCTCGGTCCTTTAAGATATCAACGACTATTTTGAATGGATCTTCATGCTCATGCCAAGTTCTTACTTCAGCTTCAAATGCCATACTCTCTCTAACAGAGGGCTCTTCAAAATAGGGAGTAACAAAAGCAATATCACCTACTCTGGGAATAATCGCACCAGTGAATCGCTCTGAACGTCGCCACTTGACACCTGTAAAATAAATAAGTGCTGATCCCGCCTCTAATAGCAGTGCATCAATATTGTGAGTTTTCATTAATGATTGTGCTTTCAGGATGCGGGCTTTGCGCTCAGCCCCCGTGATTGGTTTGGCTTTTTGAGTCATATTTCTTAATGAAGTTATACTGTTAGTTTCACTGATAGCATTATAACCAATTGCTGGAGTTAACGATCCCATGGTCAGGGCTGTAGTAGCTTTTAAAAAGGATCTTTTATTCATAATTTAACCTTATCTATGTTAATTGATCATGGCACGTTCCCAACCAGAGATGGATTTTTTAAGTTGGTAAGGCGCCCAGAACTCATTATCTAACTTCATAGTAATAACATTCACTCTGCCATTCCATGAAACGACCTTTAATTTTACTGATGTTCGATCTTCTCTATTCTCAACTTGCTCAATAAAACTCTGAAGATTTGGCGTGTCTATACCATCAACAGCAATTATTCTCTGACCAATATTTAACCCATAACGTGTTGCCGGAGAACCATAATTACTAAACGCAACATAGACACCAGAGGTATCGATACCACGTTTAGCTATGGCACGATGCGGAGCATGCAGATGCGCGCCAGCCCAAATTAAAACGTGATCAATATTTTTACCATTCAATAATGCGCTTGAAACAATAACTTCTTGTATAACATTTTGTCGCCACAAGGTTACTGTTACCTCTCTTGATTGACTGTATTTTTCATAGTCACGAAATGATGTAACCAACTGACCATCAATAGCCAGTATTAAATCACCATTCTGAATCATTTCAGCCGCAGATGACCCCGATAGGCGATTATTGACAATAATGACTCGTCGCTTTTCACTTTGTTCTTCAAATTGACTAATCCAGTCATCAGATAAACCCAGTTTTCTGGCTGAAAATAGTGGAATATAACCAAGATCAAGCTCAAGAGAATACAGTGGTTTTTCTGCTTGAAATTGATCAATAAACTCATTAACTAACTCCGAACTTATACCTCGATTCATTTGATAGGATTCACCACCCGAACGGTATGAAAAACTTGTCCACAAAGCTTCAATCTGACCTTTTTTATCTGTTAACACGCCATAAATATCATCAGGCGCACTCACTAAATCAATGACCTCAATATTCGAATCAGAAAAATTAATTGAGGGTGGCAAATTAAGTGGATCAACGGAGGCAACGGTGATTTGCTGATGAAATAACTGATGATCTAATTTGAGGCCAGATAACCAGGAATTATCTCCAGCCTTAAGCTCATTCCTGCTAAATGTAGCTGCTCTTACCGGTGTTTGACCGATCAATTTTGGATCAAAACTTAACAGTGCCAGATTATGCAAAGGATGAATATATTCAACCCTTCCTGGGACTTCAAGAGATCCTGCAAACGTCAATCTAATATCACCTATAGCTACCGGAACAGTATTTCTATCTACAATAATTAATCCTCGAGTTTTATCAACTAAGACTCCCGTTCCATAATAATGCCGATTCATTATGCCTGCGACCGGGTAAGGAAGATCATAGCTTACATGTACGAGAGACTGATGAATGAAATTCTTTAATGGTTCTTTGTGCTCAATGAAAGATGCACTTCTTATTATCTGCTCTGCTTTATATGATCCAGTATCTAGAGTCTCACATGACCAAGCATCATAGTTTTTTGCTCTACATATTTCACTCTCAAACCAAGTTCTATCAATTTCTACAGATCGCAAGACGCTATTCACTGGATCTGAATACCTCACAAACCTCAAATTTATTTTATTTTTATCGGTTAAGGTTAATAGATAATCTTTGAAATCCTCTATGTTTGTAATAAGTTCACCATCAACCTCAAAAATGACCGCGCCTCTTGGTACGCCAGACTTGGAGAGTGAATAGCCTGGGTCAGCGACATACATACCCATTATAGGTAAGTTGTAATGCCTAGCTTGTTGATAAGAGAAGTTATTAAATACGCTATCTCCAAACGTTAGATAAGCATCTGGGGTAATATCATGTAGATCAGTCACATTTATCATAAAACGATAATTACTACCGCCACGATTTATCTCAATAGTTACATCCCGGCCTACGTTTTCATCTAAAATATCCGCTAAAGTAATAAAATTAGTAATCAAAATCTCATTGATACGCAATAAAATATCACCCGGTTCAATAAATTTCGCAATTTCCGCATTATTAATGATTCTTTGTGCAACTAGCATACCTTCAGAAACATTGATATTTTCTCGAAGCTGTTGCTCCAACTCCGATGAAAGTCCGAGTCGTCTGAGCTCATCAAAAGTTAAGCGCACAAATTCTGTTTGCAATGAACCGCGCTTCACAACTTGATTCTGTTGAATCAATTTTAATGCTCGCTCGACCCTAGTGGGAGGAAAGAAGAAACTACTTGATGAATTATTATTTCCACCAGCATTCAAGGCCACCACCTCGCCATTAATATTGATTACTGGTGATCCTGATGAACCCCCTGAGGTTCCTGATGCCGCTTGATAATAAAAGGTATTAAAGTCATTATAATTACCTCTTCCATAATCTGGGGCCTGGCGATCAAGCCTAGCAATAGTGCCAGCTAAAATAGAAAGCTTTTCACCTGCATCATTACCTATTACACGAATCTCTTGTCCAATTCTTGCAACTTCTGTGGCGAATTTTAACTCATTAGGATGAATATATTTAAGTTCTTTAGGATTATATTTAAATATACCGAAATCATGTACAGGATCACGGTAAATAGGTTTCAGCTCAACCTCCTCATTATTCAAAAATAATGCTTCGGCCTTTACAGGACCCGGAGTGACCACATGACGATTAGTTATAATAAGACCAAGCTTTGCATCAACGACAAAACCAGTGGCTTGAGATGAAGAATTCCATTCCGTGTCAAAAGCTCTGGGACTGTCTATCTTGATACTAACGATTCCTGTGGAAACATCTGCTAATGTTTCCTTCCAGCTTTTTTCTTCAGCCTGAGAAACGCCACATGCCACAATTACAAAAAATAGAATAGTAGACTTAATTTTCATTTAACTTAATTCTCAGAAACGAAATGGTGTGCGATCAATATACATCTGAAATTCACCATCTTCGTACATAGGAAGATAAAACGTATCAGGGTCACAGGTATATGGAAATATTTCTGTATTGGCATTTCTTTTCCACTGTCTTCTCCTAATTGGCTGTCGCTCATAGTTTTCAGGATCATCAACAATGATTATGGCTGTTAGTGTCTGGTTATCAGTACTTAAACTATAACGTTCTTCTATAGTGGCATCCTCAGAAATTAGTTCCCCACGAAAATCTCGTATAGTTTTATCAAGTAATGAAGTTTTAATTACTAGCTCACCATTAACCCAACTACCCACTGAAAAGCCCATTCTAGATGGTGGCATGAATTCACTTGGTGACTCTTTTTTCATCCAGATACGCCTCACTTTTGCTTGATATTCATACAAAAAAGTATATCGGTCATCACTTGAAATAATTTCAAATGGGAAAGAATATGTGGCTAAGGCAGGTAATCCTATTGAAGTACATCTAACATCTGGCTGATCATAATAAGGTAAGTATTGCTCCAACCAATCTTTGCCACTCTGAGTTAATGACATTGTGTATTTTCTAAAATCAAGCTCTTGCGTTGCCGTCCATATTCCAGAAATATCTCCAGCGGTTGCAGATGAAGTTAATGTTAAACCTGAATCTTCGTTTTTTTCTCGAACGGCAGACCAAGTTCCAGGATTTTCTTTTTGTGCTGCTGCCCCCTCCTGCTCATAACTTCCATTCATTTGATTGTTTTTAATTTTTCCTGTCATACGTCGGTTAAATACAAAACCTCTTACATCACGACTATCTGCTATAATTTCTATATGATCTTTTTGAATATTAATTTCTACGGGCCCACCCTCAAGAAATGCTTGCCAGTCATTCGCAGTTTTTTCAATCTCAAGTAATCCAACTAATAACCTCTGATCATCTTGTAATGAGAGAATCCAGCGGCCCTCTATGTCGGATGTCTCAGCCCGAAGGCTCATAGGTATTGAGATTAACAAAGCTAACATCAAGGTTACGATTAACGATTTGATACTTTTTATATTATTCATTCTGGGGCTCGATCGACCAACATGCTACCATCAGGTAAGGTAACTCTAATTATTGATAACATCTTTCGATTACTGTGTCCTGGATAGCCTTCTGCCGTAATTATGTCACCCACTTTTATGCTATCTTTGGTCCATCCTTTTCTGGCCAACCAAACCACAGGCGATCCTCGAAGATCCCAATTCTCATTAACGCCCTCTGAATTCTGGACCTTCAGAATATAACGAACATGTGGATTTCGAAACCATACTTCTTCTACTTGACCCTGCAATACAACGGTTCTCTCAGCAGTAAATTCTGCCGTGAAAGAGTGATGCGCTATACTGATATCAGATATTAAACACCCTAACACCATTAATAATTTTATTAATCTGAACATATTTTTCTTAATACCTTGATGGAAATTTTTGATTTAATCACTAAATAAATTTAATTATATGTCTATTCCTAATGCTTTCTTCATTGCATAACGCTTTATAAAACTATTTCTATTAAATAAACGCATCCCAAATCCTCGCAGATTTTCGATAATATTAGAAGAATTTAAGAATAACTTGTGCAGCATATCAACGAAATTCAACATCATCCAGTTTGCACTCTTTCTCTCCCTCTCAAATACTCTAAGTGAATATCTGTCACCAATATATTCATGTTTTATAAGAGTGTTATTCATGACATCAACCAAGTAACTGGCATCAGCGATTCCAAGATTAAGACCTTGTCCAGCGAGAGGATGAATACAATGTGCCGCATCCCCAATAACTACAAAATTGTCTTTCGTGTATGTTTTTGCGTGTTGATACTTCAAATCAAAGCTTGCATATTCACTTATAACTTTTAAATTACCTAAGACATGGTCAGTTGCTTCTGACAATAACCTATTTAGTGAATCACTGGTCAAATTCTTAATAAGTTCGATTTGCTGAGTTGTGGTTGACCACACTATAGATGCTTCATTTTTACCTAACGGTAATAAAGCAATAGGACCATCACTTAAAAAACGCTGCCAAGCTGTATCCAGATGGTCACTTTCAGTTTCCACATGGACAACAAATGCCTTTCGCTCATAATCATGCTTTTTTATTTCAATATCGAACAATTCTCGAGTGGCAGAGTTAGCACCATCAGCCCCAATCAATAAATCAATGTTAAGATTTTGGTTATTTGAAAGCTGAATCGCTAGACCATCTCTGTTTTTACTTTTTTCTATGGATTTTATACTCGTTTCATAGTGGAGTGAGACATCTGTAGTCTCAATAAGCCCTCTCAATTCAGCATGCACTTGGTTATTTTCAGTGATGAATCCCAATTCAGCTAAGCCATAATTACTTGCTTCAAAATAAATTGCTGTTGATCCATCGGCTCCATTATTCGCATCCCAAACTTTCATATTTCTGTACGGAAAAGCTCGTTTTGCTAAAATCTTTTCCCATATCCTAAGTTTCTTAAAGACATCTATAGATCCCCTAGATAAGGCAGATACCCTTAAATCATAATCTTCATTAAAATGAGAATTTACTGGCTTATTAATGTCAATTACATGGATACAATAATGTTTGTTAGTTTGACTTAATAGTGCTGCTGCAGTTAAACCAACAATGCCCGCTCCAACAATCAAAACATGGTTATCTGTTTTCATTTCAAAGCTATACCTCGGGATAGTCGAGGCAATTTCCCTGCTAGACCCATGGTGTGTCTGACAAAAAACTTTCTAAATCCAGGGACTAAATCAAATCCTACCATGCTTATATTTCTTAATATTTGAACTGATTTCTTATTACTACCAAATAATTTGACTAAGTTATCAGTAAAGATACGAAGCTTCTTTTGGTCATTCTGACGCCACTCTGAGTAATCTAGGAGCATATCTGTGCTGCCAATATCATGATTATCTTTTAACTCACTGAGGCAATCAGCTAATGTGGCAACATCACGTAATCCTAAATTAAAACCTTGCGCCGCAACTGGATGCAGAGCATTAGCCGCATTGCCTATAATTACTCCTCTATTAGCATGCAGTCTCGGTACCTCACTCAACAATAATGGATAGGAGGTTCGTCCCCCAAGTTGTTTAAATTCACCTAAGCGAGATCCAAAAACTTCTTGTATGGCAGAAATGAAAGCTTCATCTTCTAATTCCAATAACTTTTTTTTCTGATCTTTCGGTACTACCCAAATAAATGCTGTGCGATTATCTTGAACTGGGAGTAATGCAACAGGTCCTGATTCTGAAAATCTCTCATAAGCTCTATTCATAATTGGTTTTTCAGTAACCAAATTTCCGATAATCGCAACTTGCTCATAATCAGTTTGGGTCACTCCGATGCCAAGATATTCTCTGACTTTAGAATTTGCCCCATCTGCTCCAACCAAGAGCTTACAGGACAATTTCTTTTTAGAATCGAGCACTACACTGCAACAATCTTTTTGGTATGTAATCGAAGTTACTTCGGCGGGACAATAAAATGAAACATTCTCCTTCATT
Organism: uncultured Woeseiaceae bacterium; assembly: GCA_902512585.1. Lineage (GTDB taxonomy): Bacteria > Pseudomonadota > Gammaproteobacteria > Steroidobacterales > Woeseiaceae > SP4260. Next base: position 72,660 of record CABXJW010000001.1, read on the forward strand.
TCTGTATGTCGCATCAAAACTTCACCTAAAATACGATTTATAACAACATATCCCAGGGCTTCAACTTTCTGTTCTTCAGCATTAATGTGTGAAAAACCAAATTTACCCCGATCTGAAACATGAATCGATTTAATAGGGGTAGAAGCACTGAGAATCTCATCCCATAGACCTAGGGCCTGGTACATGCTTTGACTGCTCCGAGATAATGCGGTTGATCGATCATCAAAGCTTGGCTGTTGAACTTGATCACGATGAACTTTTTCAACTACTGCAATACGGAGATTTAGTGGAGCAATTGCAAGCGCCATACTCATACCAATCATTCCACCACCCGCGATGATAATGTCAAAATCCAAAGATGAAGTTGAAGTGTTCATGAATTACTCATCATTACTTCAATTTCAGTTGGATTTTTAACTAAAGATTGGCTTAGCACAATTGGTGATTCATTATTCACTACAACCATATCTTCTATTCTGATACCAATATTTCGATACTTGATTGGGATATCACTCTCACTACCGATATAAATACCAGGCTCTATAGTTGTAACCATTCCATTCTCAAGAGTCCTCCATTCATCATCCACTTTATAATCGCCAACATCATGAACATCCATCCCTATCCAGTGGCCCGTTCGATGCATGAAAAAACGGCGGTATGCTTCAATATCTATCAATTGATTAATATTGCCACTCAATAGACCAACATCTATTAGACCTTGGGTAATAATACGTACCGCCACTCTATGAGGATCATTAAAATGATTGCCTTTTTTAACTTCGCTTATTGCCGATAACTGTGCCTCTAAGACTATATTATAAATATCTAATTGCGCCTCTGAGAAACGGCCATTAACTGGAAAAGTTCGTGTAATATCGGAAGCATAGTAATTTAACTCACAACCGGCATCAATAAGTACCAAATCACCGTCTTTAAGAAGTTTATTATTTTCAACATAATGTAATATGCAGGCATTAATACCACTGCCAACGATCGGGTTATATGAATGCGATGCGTTTGACTTCTTAAATTCATAGATATATTCTGCCTCCAACTCATATTCATACATATTAGGTTGCGCAGCTTTCATGGCATTCTCGTGTGCTTTAACAGCAATTTTAGCAGCTCTTTTCATAGCTGATATTTCAGCTTTAGTTTTAAATAAACGCATATCATGCAAGAGGTGATCTAAAGAAATAATTTCTGGTTTAATAGATTTTTTTTGCATCATATTATTGTTAATCCAAGCTTTTATCTTCAGCTCAAATTGATCATTTCTTTGCATTGGATAATAAATATATTCTTTGTTTTTGAGTAACGTGGGTAAGATATCATCAATTTCATCTATTGGATAAGCATCGTCCACCCCATAGTTTTTCATTGCACCATCTGGACCAACTCTCTCACCATCCCATTGCTCTTTGGTTTGGTTTCGTTCTTGACAAAATAAAACAAACTCACCTTCTGATCGCTCAGGTATTAACACCATGACAGAGTTGGGTTCAGGAAATCCATTAAGGTAATAAAAATCACTATTCTGTCTATAACGATATTCAATATCACGACTTCGAATAGCAGGTGAAGCACTAGGGATAATGATCAGAGAATTTGGCTCAACCATATTCATCAATTGTTGTCGTCTTTTATGAAAATTCATACTAGGCATAGGATTCAAACACTAATTAAGAGCTTTATTATTTTTTTGATCTGTCGCATCATTCCGAAATTCTGCTAAATCTTCATATATCAATTGCACACTAACCCGAATATATTCCATAATTTCAATAAAGGCACGTTCATTATCTTCACAATTTGTATCTGTATCGGTTGTGGCTCGAGTAATTTCAAGAAAATCTTTTATGATGGAATCTATTGGATCTTTGGTTAGATATTCTTTTAATTTCTTCGGTCTTTGTCCAGTGACTAAACCGTGTAAAAAACCATCACACCATTGAGAAATAGCATCTGTTCTGTCGTCAATACTTAAATCATCATCAGGTAGAAATAAATCAAATTCAGATTGTCTTTCAACCAACTGCAGCCAGGTATCTTTAAAGATGCTCTCTAACATTGACTCACACTCATTACACTGCCCACTCTCCTTAGCAGCATTATCAAATATTTGCTCGACACACACACTAAATGCATACGCCCCCAATACTGAGAGTCTTCCGCACAGCAGTCCATGAGCTTGAGCGCTATGCCAACTAGATCCACAAGCATCCAAGGCGCTTTCAAGATCCATGAAATTAATCGAATATTTTGTCATTTATTGGCACCGCCACTTAGATTACAAGCTATTAGTTACATGATCCCATGTATCTTAATTGCTGACTATAGAAAATATCATAATCAATATTGATTATCTGCTCACTGATCTTTATATTAGGCTTATGAATAATAATACAACTTTAAATTTCGAAAATGACTTAAAAAGACTTGAAGATCGGTTAGATGATTTAGTTATTGTTTGTGATCGTCTGCAAAGTGAAAATAAATCATTAAAAGAACAACAAGATTCTCTCTCTAAGGAGCGTGCCAATTTATTGCAAAAGAATGAGCAAGTTAGAACTAGAGTAGAGGCGATGATTGTTCGACTAAAATCAATGGAACAAGGTAACTAAAAACAATTTTGCGGAGTCAATAATGAGTGAAATGTACGCACATGTTAGTGTAAAAATACTCGAAAAAGAATATCAAATATCATGCCTAGCAAGCGAGCGAAATGCATTATTGGATTCAGCTGAAGCATTAAATAAAAAAATGCGAGAAATTAGGGATAGCGGAAAAGTTGTTGGCTTGGACAGAATAGCTGTAATGGCTGCTTTAAACATGGCGCATGATCTTCTCCAAGCTGAGACAAAAGACCAAGCAATTGAAAATTCATTGGGTAAACGTCTCAAAATCATGGCTGATCAGTGTGATTCAATTCTTGGTGGCAACAAACAACTTGAGCTTTAACAATATATAAATTGCTTTTCAAATAAAGTCTCCTGCGATGTTCGATAATAACCTGGATACCTTCGATCCTAACTTTATACATCGGGGTCATGTTCTGTGAGCACATTTGTGCATAACCACAATATGTGGGTAGCCTGTTGTGACTGCGGCAAACCCCACTTGCTTCTCTGGTTCGAGAGCAACGGTTGATAACGGCATTTGCGGGAGATTTTCCAAATTAAAAGACATATGGAAAAAAATAAAATAAGAAACTACGTACTTCAAAAGCGCAATGCAATGTCATCCGAAGATAAAGTTGCAGCATCAAAATTAATCACACATGCACTCATTGAATCGCAATACTTTAAAGAGGCTAAGAAAATTGGCTGCTATATGTCAAATGCACATGAAGTTAATACTAAATACCTCAATCAAGCTATCCTTGAATCAAAAAAGTTACTCTATTTACCCAAAATAAAGTCAAATAACCAAATGGACTTCGTTGCCTGTGATAAGAAAACTATCTATTTAAAGAATAAATACGGAATTCTAGAGTCAATTGATAATAATATTGTTAATGTTAAATCCATTGATTTAATTATAGTTCCATTAGTGGCATTTGATTCAGACAGAAATAGGATAGGTATGGGTGGTGGTTACTATGACCGAAAATTTCATTATTTAAAGAAATCTGACAAGAAATCCAGCTTCCTTGGAATCGCATTTAATTGCCAATTTTACGAAAAAATACAATCTGATTCCTGGGATGTTAGTCTAACTAATATAATTACAGAAACTGGTTTTATTCACTAAAATTTTAATGCTATCACAAGGCTCTCTATGGAAAGTTATGGATCAAAATAAAAAAAAATTAAATGTCGCTGCTGCCGCAATGGATCATATTCATAATGATTGTATTCTTGGAATGGGTACAGGCTCCACAGTAAATTTTCTAATAGATCTCATTCCCGATATTAAAAACAAGATTTCAGCAGTCGCATCTAGCTCGTTAGAAACGGAAAAACGTTTAAAATCTCACGGTTTTACCGTTTCCTCTCTGCGTGAGTTAGGTAATCTAGATTTGTATATAGATGGTGCTGATGAAGCAACTGATAACCTAAATCTAATCAAAGGTGGCGGCGGAGCATTGACACGCGAAAAAATATTAGCTGCAGCTTCTAGTAAATTCATTTGCATCATAGATGATACAAAATTAGTACCCTTCTTAGGTAAATTTCCATTACCGATCGAAGTTATTCCTATGGCAAGATCCTTTGTTTCAAGAGAAATGATTAAATTGAAAGGTCAACCAGTGTGGCGTGAAAATTTTTTAACCGACAATGGTAATGATATTATTGACGTGCATAACCTCAAAATTACAGATCCATTGGAATTAGAGGCAACCATTAATCAAATAACAGGTGTTGTTTCTGTTGGAATATTTGCAAAACGCTCAGCGGATATATTACTCATCGCTAATAATGACGGTATCGAAGCAATAAATAGTTAAAATTAAATTTCTTTATAAACTCAATATTGATTTTTATTTCTTCTGCATTTTTCGCTGCAATAAATGACAGTATCCCAGTTATTTCGCCATTTTTTTCGCCATTGAAATTTTAAGTGGCAAATCGGGCAAATCTTTTCTGCCACTTGCTTCTGTTTCATTACGTATCAAGTGAATAATGGAAAAATTCATCATCCCTCTGATATCCAAGAGATTCATATAACGCCTGACCAATATAATTATCTTTAGCTGTAGATAACTCTAATCGATCATAATCATTCGATTTTGCATATTCTCTAGCTGCATTCATTAGTTGCCGGCCAGTCCCCTTTGAGCGATAATCTTGTTCAACATATAAATCATAGAGAATCAAAATCGGCGTCGCGCTAACTGAACAAAAAGATGCATATAACTGAACGAAACCACTAAAATTACCTGATTCTTCTTCAGCAATAAATACAGTTGATTCATTATTAACGAGTCTATTTTTTACAAAATCAAATGCCAATTCTTCATCTGATGTTTGTTCGTAAAAAATACGATACAAATTAAATAATCTTGCCAGTTCTTTTGTGTGCCCCAGTTCAGCCCTTATAATTTTCGACATAGCTATCTGAATCCTAATATATTTGAGTTCATATAATAGGTTATACCTTAATTTAATATATTGTCTAAATAAAGAACTACAGGGAACTTAGCGCTAAAAAATTACCGCTAATTGATATGGTTTAGAAGATATATACTATCGTTTCGAGAATTGTGTAGCACGCCTTGCTTTTCTAAGGCCAACTTTCTTTCTTTCTACTTCACGAGCATCTCGAGTAACAAAGCCTGCTTTACGAAGATTTGGTCTTAAAGATTCATCAAATTGCATCAAGGCACGAGTTAATCCATGACGTATAGCACCTGCTTGACCTGTTATACCACCACCTTTAACTGTGGCATTAACATCAAACTTTCCGACCATTTCAATTAATTCTAGTGGCTGTCTAACGATCATTTGTGCTGTTTCTCTACCAAAAAATACATCTAAGGGTTTTTTATTTACAGTTATATTACCCTTACCACTCTTGATAAACACACGTGCCGTAGAGGTTTTACGACGCCCTGTACCATAATATTGTTCTTGAGCCATTAATTTATTACCTTATTCTTTATTTATGCGCTAATTTCTAGAGGAATTGGCTGTTGTGCCTCATGATCGTGCTGAGCTCCAGCAAATACTTTTAATTTAGAAAACATCTTACGTCCTAGAGGATTTCTAGGCAACATTCCCTTTACGGCTAATTGTAAAACTCTCTCTGGCTTTTCTTTTAATAATTTTTCTAGTGGCATTGATTTAAGATTACCAATATATCCAGTATATCTATGATACATCTTATCTTTTAATTTGTTCCCAGTAACACGAATTTTATCAGCATTGATAACTACAATATAATCACCAGTATCAACATGGGGTGTGTATTCTACTTTGTGTTTACCACGAAGCCTAGACGCGATGTCAGTTGCCATCCGCCCAAGAGTTTTCCCAGTAGCATCAACTAAATACCAATCGCGCTCGACTTCCTCATTTTTTGCTGAAAACGTTTTCATTTTTATTATTCCAAACCTGTATTACAGAGTCATTAAATTATATTTTTAATAATTACAATTTATAAATTAAGCAATAAAAAGATTATCTTATAAAGGCGCGAAATTTTACTGTAGCATTCACTTCATTGCAAACATAACCTCATCTTTTTATTACAAATAAAAAAGAAATAAAGGAATAAATTCACAAATTTACATTAAAATTACCTTTCTAAGAATTATTGATTTGGGATACAATCTAATAATGGATAAAAACTCGATCAATTCAATTGATGCAATAATAACCTCTATAGATAATGCGCGCCTGTTCATTACCTCAAAAAAGACTAAAAGCTATCGAGAAAATCCTGCTAAAGATATTCCTGAATCGGATATGACTCCTGCTGAAAAATCACATGCTGCTGCCTTAATGAGAGTTAACCATGCAGGTGAAATTGCAGCACAAGGATTGTATGAGGGACAAGCAGCCTTTGCCAGAGATCCCGTAATAAAAGAACAGATGCAAGAAGCTGCTAATGAAGAGTTGGATCACTTGAATTGGTGTCATGAAAGAATTACTGAGCTTAATGAGTCGCCGAGTAAGCTTTCACCTATCTGGTATTCCGGATCATTAATAATTGGATCCATAGCCGGTTTTATAGGTGATAAATGGTCACTTGGCTTCATCGAAGAAACAGAGAATCAGGTCAGCAAGCACTTAACCAGACATCTCGGTTCGTTGCCGGTACAAGATAAGAAGAGTAGAAAAATTGTTCATCAAATGCGCTCTGAAGAAGAAGCTCATCAGGAAAATGCCAAAAAAGCTGGTGCAGAAGAACTTCCAAGTTTAATCAAAATACTGATGAAAATTACTTCTAAAATAATGACAAAAACAGCTTATCGCATCTAATTAATTGCCGCCTGAACAGCTCAATGTCAATTTTTCGCGGCTTTGATTTCTGCCTTCATAGCAGAAATTGTTTTTTCATAATCATCACTGTTAAAAATAGCTGAACCAGCTACAAATGTATCAGCACCAGCAGCAGCAATCTTTTGTATATTTTTGATCTTCACACCACCATCTACTTCCAAACGAATATCATGCCCACTATTATCAATAATTTCTCTGGTAGTACTAATTTTCTTCAATGAAGACTCAATGAATGATTGGCCTCCAAAGCCAGGATTCACCGACATAATAAGAATTAAATCAATATCATCAATCAGATGCTCTAGCCATGTCAGAGGAGTGGCTGGACTGAATACTAAACCAGCTTTACAGTTATTTTCGCGGATTAAATTAAGTGAACGATGAACATGCTTGCTGGCCTCGGGATGAAAAGAAATATAATTAGCTCCAGCTTTAGAAAAATCTAGAATAAGGTTATCTACCGGTTCCGCCATAAGGTGAACATCAATGGGTGCTGATATGCCATAATCACGAAGTGACTGACAAACCATTGGTCCAATTGTTAGGTTTGGTACAAACCTATTGTCCATAACATCAAAATGAATAATGTCTGCCCCTGCTTTCAATACCGCACTTACCTCTTGACCAAGATTTGCGAAATCAGCAGAAAGTATTGATGGTGCAATAAATGGCTTCAATTCTGGGTCCTTTATGTTCTATTGCTTAAAAAACTCATACTAACCAAATATTTCAAATTTTTCACCTATCATTAAATTTTCTGTTTTCTACAATCATGTTTATACTTATAAAAGCTTAATAAACCATAACACCATATTAATTTTTTCCGTAATAAACTAAAATAAATTATTTTAAAAAACTAGGAAAATACATGTGTGACACTGATGTTTTATTTGAATCAAATATTCCTGATTTGGAACTTTTAGCCAAAGGTAAAGTCAGAGATATTTATGATTTAAATGACAATCACTTATTAATTGTAACAACTGACAGGCTGTCGGCATATGACGTAGTAATGAGTGAGCCTGTACCTAACAAGGGCAGGATCCTGACAGGGATTTCAAATTTCTGGTTTAAGATGATGGAGGATATCATCCCTAATCATCTAACTGATATCGCAATAGAGAAATATATACATGATAAAAATTTAATAAAACAGCTCGATGGAAGAGCGATTGTGGTAAAAAAATTAAAACCTTTGCCCATTGAAGCAGTTGCAAGAGGTTATTTGATTGGCTCAGGATGGCGTGATTATCAGAAAACAGGGACTGTCTGCGGGATATCGATACAGAAAAACCTGCAACAAGCTCAGAAATTACCTAAAACAATTTTTACACCAGCAACAAAGGCTGCTTCTGGCGATCATGACGAAAATATAGATTTCACTGTAACTTGTCAGTTAATTGGAGAAGACTTAGCAGAGTCCGTCAGAGATATTACCACTAGGATTTACGAGCGTGCTGCTCACTATGCTAATGCGAGAGGCATCATAATAGCTGATACTAAATTTGAATTTGGTTTAGACGAGGATAATAACTTATTTATTATTGATGAAATGCTTACTCCTGACTCCTCGAGATTCTGGCCTAAAAGTGATTATGTGCTTGGCACTAGCCCACCAAGTTATGACAAACAGTTTCTTCGCGATTATTTAGATACCTTAACCTGGAATAAACAAAGTCCTGGACCAAAATTACCAAAGACGATATTAGAAAAAACTTATGCAAAATACCAGCAAGCATACGATATATTGACCAACTGAGATGCTTTTCTATTAATTTCCAGCAATTCTCATTTCATCTACGAGTAATGCACCACAATAGATTCTACCCCTATCATCATAATCATTACCAATCATTGAAATTTTTTGGTATAGATCGATCAAATTGCCTGAAATAGTTACCTCATGTACTGGATGAACAATCCTTCCATCCTCAATCCAAAAACCCGCTGCACCCCGAGAATAATCACCAGTAACATTATTCACACCCTGACCAATTAATTCTTGGACCAATAAACCTCTTTTCATAGTTGAGATAATGGCTTCCTGATCACTTATGTTACCTGGAATAATTAAATTATGATGGCCCCCAGCATTGCCAGTAGTTGCCATATTTAAACGTCGTGCAGAGTAGGAGCTGAGGAAATACCCTCCGATTTTACCTTGATGCACCACATCACGGTCAAAAGTGCCAACTCCATCACCATCATAAACTTTACTGGCCCATCCTTTAGGTATATGAGGTCGCTCTTTCATGGATAGAAAATCTGGAAAGATCTTATTACCTATGGCATCTAAGAGAAAAGAAGCTTGTCGATATTGAGCCGTTCCAGATAGTGCTGATACAGCATGCCCTATAAAACCACCTGATAATTCTGGTGAAAACAAGACAGGTGCTTCTGTGGTATCAATCTTTTTTGACCCTAATCTATCTAAAGCTCTCTCCCCAGCTTTCTTTCCTACTGCTACATGATCCTCTAAATCGTCCGGATCGCGTGAAGAGCTGGACCAATAATCTCTTTGTTTTTCATTTTTCTCGCCCGCCAAAACCACACAACCAATACCATGAGATGTTCTCATTTGGCTATCTAGGAAATTATGTGAATTACCATAAACTCTAATTGACGTATTGGAGCTAACACTTCCACCTTCAGAGTTAATAATCTTTGGATCTAAGCTCAAAGCAGCAGCCTCGCACTCAATTGCAAGTTGAGTGGCCTCTTCTACTGAGATTTCCCAATTATGATCAAGCTCAAGATCCTTTACTTCACTTTGAATCATGTCATCTTTATTAGCTAAGCCAGAACAATTATCTTTATTGGTATATTTAGCGAATGAGCAGGCTCTCTTAATCGTCTCAGTGAGTGAAGACTCACTCAGATCAGTAGTACTAACACTGCCTTTTTTTAAATCCTTATAGACCGTTAGATTCAGGCCGCGACCGTTTGTATATTCAATACTTTCAACCTCGCCCATTCTAGCATTAACATCAAAACCAATATTATGAGAGATACATGCCTCCACTTGATCGGCACCGGAGACTAGGGCCTGTTGAATGACCTTTTGAACAATTAACTCAAGATCATCTTGATTGATTTCCTTTCGCATATATTCTCTATTTTAAACATTAAAAAATCACACACATGATTCTAATACAAAAGACCACTGATAATAAGTTACTATATTGAATTATTTTGTAGAAATTTCCAGGAAGTACTATGAACGAGAATAGTTCAAAAAAAAGCAAGACAATGAAAAAACTTGAACATCATCAGTTACAAAAGATTGGAGAATCGCTGATTGATATTCCTGATTATAATTTAGTTAATTTTGAGCTAAATGAGGAGTTATTTGAAGCGGTGACATTAGCAAAAAAAATTAAAGCACATGGTGCATTGAGACGACAAAAGCAACTCATTGGCAAGCTAATGAAACACCAAGATCCTGAACCCATACTTAATCAAATAAATATACTGAACAATGATTCAAGAGTTGAAAAAGAAATATTCAAAAAAGCAGAAAAATGGAGAGAAGATCTTCTCTCAAAAAAAAATGATGCTCTCGACAGATATAACGGATTAACGGGGATAGAGAACAAAACTATTACAGATTTACTTCATCAATTAGAATCAGCCAATCAAGCGCAAAAGGTAGTACATTTAAAAAGACAATTATTCAAGATAATACATAAAGATTTAGTTATATTATCTAAGAAAAACATGGGAAACTAGATATTCATAATTATTTAATTAGAATAAGCAAATAAACAAATTATTTGGAATAAAAGATAAATGAAAAAAGCCAGAATCAGCATAATAATGGGATCTAAATCTGATTGGGAAACAATGCAGCATTGTGCAAAGATGTTAGAAACACTCTCAATAAAACATGAAGTAAAAATTGTTTCTGCGCATCGTACACCAGACTTATTATTTTCTTTCGCAGAACAAGCCATTGAGAATGGTATTGAGGTCATCATTGCAGGAGCAGGTGGTGCCGCACATTTAGCTGGAATGGTCGCATCAAAAACACGTCTTCCAGTATTAGGTGTTCCCGTTGAATCAAAAACAATGAAGGGAATTGACTCGCTACTGTCCATAAGTCAGATGCCAGCAGGTATTCCTGTTGGAACTCTGGCTATTGGGAAAGCTGGCGCTACCAACGCGGCATTATTAGCTGCTTCTATCTTGGCTGTTAATGATCCAGAAATAGCAATTGAAATAGAAGGGTTTCGTGAAAACCAAACTAATACCATCCTTAAAAATAGCGACCCAAGAGAATCGTGAAAAAAATTGGTATTATTGGTGCCGGTCAATTGGGCCAAATGCTTGGTATTGGCGCCAAGAATATTGGTGCTGAATGCATTTTTCTAGATCCAAACCCTAATTCACCAGCAGCCAGTATAGGAAGTATTCTTCATTATGATTTCGATGATTTAGCTGGAATAAAAAAATTATGTTCGATGGTGGATGTCATCACATATGAATTTGAGAATGTCCCTGTTATTGCTATCAATAAATTAGACAAAGATTTTGTTCACCCTAATTCAAAATCACTAGAAATTGCCCAAGATAGATTAAAAGAGAAACGTCTTTTTGAATCATTAAATATACCAATAGCAAAATACAAAGAAATTAATTCATTGAATAATCTCAATGATGCAGGTTCTGAAATAGGCTATCCGTTTATATTGAAAACTCGTCGTTTTGGCTATGATGGCAAAGGCCAGATAGTTATTAATTCGAAACATGATACACATGATGCTTGGTCAAAATTAAAAGATCATAAATTGATAGCAGAACAAATGATTTTATTTGATTATGAAGTCTCTGCCATTGGTGCCAGAAATATTTCTGGTGATATTGCAAATTATCCTGTGACACAGAATACACATAAGCATGGTATTTTAAGAACCTCAATCACAACTGATAAAAATAATACAATCACCAAAAAAGTTTATGAGCTTCACTCAAAATTAATAAAAAAACTGGATTATGTTGGAATTCTTGCTCTTGAGCTATTTGTTGTAGGAGATAATATAATCGCCAATGAATTTGCACCTCGAGTGCATAACTCGGGTCACTGGACTATTGAAGGAGCCGCTACAAGTCAATTTGAAAACCACTTACGTGCAATTTTAGATCTTAAACTCGGTGATACATCTTTCACAAAGTACACAGGAATGGAAAATTTAATTAGTAATATTCCAGATGATCTAATGAACTTAAATCCAAAGGAATACTTCATACATCAATATGGGAAAACAGCAAGAGAAGGTCGGAAACTTGGTCATGTAACAGTTACTGCTGCAACTGAAGAAGGACGATTAGAGAAATTAAAAAAAGTTCAAAAGATCATTTATAGTAGTAGTTAAGCAGTGCCTCCAACTGTAATTTCGTCAATTTTCAGGGTTGGTTGGCCCACTCCAACAGGAACTGACTGACCTTCCTTACCACAAGTCCCAACCCCCGCATCCAGTTCAAGATTATTACCAACCATAGAAATTTTTCCCAAAACATCAGGGCCATCACCTATTAACATAGCTCCTTTTAGGGGAAAGGATATTTTGCCATCCTCTATCATATAAGCTTCGTTGGCAGAAAAAACAAATTTACCAGAAGTGATATCTACTTGGCCGCCCGAAAAATTTGGCGCATAAATTCCTTTCTTCACAGAAGCAATAATTTCATCATGATCATGAGGTCCAGCTAGCATATAAGTATTTGTCATACGTGGCATTGGAATATGCGCGTAGGATTCACGCCTACCATTGCCTGTAGTTGGAACGCCCATGAGTTTGGAGTTCATTCTATCTTGCATGTAACCTTTTAAAATACCATCTTCAATAAGTACATTGTATTGCCCAGGAATTCCCTCATCATCTATAGCAAGTGACCCTCTGCGATTAACCAAAGTACCATCATCAACTATCGTGCATAGCTTTGATGCCACCTGATCTCCAATCCTACCAGAAAAAGTCGAAACACCTTTACGGTTAAAATCTCCCTCTAAACCATGCCCTACGGCCTCATGAAGCAAAATACCAGGCCAACCTGAACCCAATACTACAGGCATACTCCCTGCTGGTGCTGGTTTCGCTTTTAGTTGAATGCTGGCCAATCGGATTGCTTCTTTCGCTAAATCAATAGCAATCTTATTATCCATAAAATAATCTAAGCTCGATCTTGCTCCACCTCCTGCATAACCTTGCTCTCTTCGATTATTTTCTTCCAATATAACACTTACATTTAATCTCACTAGAGGTCTTATATCGGCAACTAATGGTATATCTGCTGCGGCGATTAAGATCATGTCTTGACTACTACTTAAACTGATATTCACCTGCTGTACTCTTGAGTCCTCATTTCTAGCTAATTCATTAATTGTTTTTATCAGATCAATCTTTTTCTGTTCTGAGATGCTGATAAGTGGATCAATCGACGGATATCGACTAGATATTTGACTAATTTCCGAAATTTTAGCTGATGACGATTGTCCCAGTCGAGCAATTGATTGAGTCGCTTGCGCAGCTTTTTTAATAGCAGCTATACTTAAATCATCTGAATAAGCGAAACCTGTTTTATCTCCACTTACAGCTCTAACGCCCACTCCTTTGTCCAAACTAAAAGCACCTTCTTTAATTTTTCCATCTTCCATTACCCATGTTTCTTGACGATGTATTTGAAAATATAAGTCAGCAATATCTATCCCTTTTCCTTGGATAGATTCTGCAATATTTTTGATATCTTCATCGACAAGATCTGCTGTATCCAGGATCGCCGCTTTTACTGTCTTAAATGTGGAAGTTTGCAATTTTAATTACCAAAAGTTAATTATGAAGTACAGCCATGCCTGGCACTATTTAGAGCGAAATTCTGAGCATCAGAATTATTGACGCTCGGTACTTCAAAAGTCCCGAGCACATCGTAATATATCTGCGCCATTTCTTGTAATGGTTTCTTAAAAACTTGCGAAAATAATAACAAGGCAGCAGCAACTGGTGGGCCGGCGACAACTGCACCAACAATGGGGAGCGTATTACCATAATTAGTACTCACAATTGCATTCTGATCATACTCCATTGCTATCAAATCGACATTACCTATAACTCCAATATCCGCTGCTGGTCCAGAAAGATTAAAGTTACAAGTAATTGCTTTGCCATTATTTATATTAAAATTTCCAGAGATTTCATCAAAACCAAATCCTTTATTAAATACATCACGAAAATCTAATGATAATCTTCTGGGAAGCGCAACAATACTCAAAAGGCCAAATATTCTTCCCGCACCAGGTTCTATTTCCTCTAATTGACCAGCCCCCAGTCGAGTATTGATTGAGCCCTGCATGTGCTCAATAAAGTCTTCTCGCGGTCCACCTGGCCATTTTACATCTATATCAATAGCCATATCATTACTTGCGATTATTGGCTGATAACCCAAGTCAGTAAGGGTTTCTTTAGTATTAGTGCTAATTAATGTGCCTTCAACATATGTATGCTGCTCAAACTTATTTGTTGCATCTATCACCCAGCCTGCATTTGCATTTACTTTAAAGGACTCAGACTCTGTCTCTAAATTTAGAGCTCTTAAACCATCATCAAATCTAGAAAAAATACCATTTAAAGAGCCAAATGAAAGATCTGTGTAAGTGAAATCCTTTATTGATAAATTTATGGAGGGAAAATCAAGTGGACCCACTGTGCCTGCTTTCCAATCACTTTGTACTGCTTTTACATTCAGACGATTCATATCCAAAACTATTGGTAGCTCATTATCGAAGCGATATGGTAAATTAATAAGTCCTTCTGCATCTTCGCCAGAAACTCTCATAATCCAACCTTCTGCGCCACGATCAGCGATCACCCTCTGATTGGAAAATGAACGTCCAAAGAGCTCAAAAATCTGCATATTGAGATTCACTGATCTGATAAAGTTTGTCGTAGATGAACTCTCTACTTTATTTGATTTTGATAAGCTAAACCAATCATCGAATAGTAACTGATCAATTTCCCCACGAAGGTGTAAACCTCTTGAGTCAGTTGATTCCAATACCCTTTCACCAAAATATAAAGTACCTCTATCAAACTCCCATGCATTGATATCTTTTTTAAATGATAAATCCCAATTCACATCAGGAGATAAGCCTCCTTCAGACTTTATAATTTCATCAGATGGGAATAATAAGTTAACATCAAGTTTCTGAATATCTGCAAAATCTTTCCCTAGGGGATAAGGTAAATTTATTCTTACTCCTGTTAGATCAGTTTTAATATTCACATAAAATGCATTCGGCTCATCAACATCATAACGAGGTAAATGCAAATCCAATACATAATTAAAATTATTACCTTCGATAATTTTATCGAAATCAGAATTAAAATATTTTTCAATAGAATCAATGGAAGTCTTACCGGATATGTTAATAATACTACTCATTAATGAATCTATTTCAGTGACTTTTGATAAATTAACATTTATGGGTGTACCCAGAAAAATACCACTTAAATTTTCAGAAAAAAGTTGACGTCTTGACATATTAATCACACCATTCAAATCACTAATTACTGGTATCTCCATACTTAATCCGACTTGAGCATTTTTTGGTTTTACTCTTGCGATAAAATTATAGCGTTCTCGCTCTTTCAGTCTTAACGGTAAATCAACATAGAGATTATAGTCGGATTGTCCGCCTAAGATTATATTTCTCAATTTACGGCCAAAGAATTTATCAATTGGACTGGCAATCATAAATTCTTGCATGTCAGTTAGCCTTGAAGAAAAATTAACGTCTATTATAAGCACCGGATTAAAAATATTATTTATCTCGATGCTGGCATTTTGTATTTCAATGCCGTGGCTCGATAATTTGTTTTTATGGGAATAAATATGATTCCTCTTAAAAGTGAGCTCCATCTCTTCCGCTTTAGTTTGAGGCCAATCCTTGGCATACTTTAATAACAAGTTCTTTATTTTTGCATCAATCTGAAAAATGCCCTCTTTTTCTGGAAAAGGAAAATCTCCTATTGATCCAACCATCCTTATTTTCCCTGATTCAATTTCTCCAGCTAACATAGATTCTTGGATCCAATCATATAAGTTTGGATTCAACTTTTCTTTAGCTATCAAACTTTTTAAAACAGTAATGTCATTTACAGACCAATTACTTTCTATATCAACATAGGGTGTTTTTTGATTGTCTGGTATTGATAGTTTAATTTGTGAGTTACTCACGAAATCTGAATTCTCTAAATTGAACTGATCGGTGGATATCATGACTCCTGATTCCCCTTGTCGCCAGATAATTTCACCCGCAGCAAATTCAAATATCATCTTACTATTGAAGTAATTTTCAAATTTGATACCAAGATTTTTTGTATCTATATTTAATCTTCCTCCATTTTTATTGATATTTATTAGGCCATTAAGGCCATCTAATTCAGCTTTATTCTCTTTTAAATTAATCCCAACCCCATCGAGCAGAGCTGAGAAATTATAAGTTAGATTTGACCCATTAGGATTTGATATATTGAGCTTTGCATCTCTCAATAATCCTCTGGGATTGATACTTTTAATGTAATTAATTGAATCTTCATCAATCCATTCCTCAAATAATCTCAAATTCTCCAGTACCACAATTGAAGCGCTAGTATCTAATGTAGTAATTTTATCCTGATCATTTTTATAAGCTTGAATTTGTATGCGTGATTCAGGCCAATTTGTTTCTTGTGTATAAAATTTGAATTTATCTAAAACAGCTAACCAACCAAATTCACTTGCCGAATATTCTAATCTTGACTCGATAAATAATGGCTCTTTAGAATATTCCCCTAACAATAAATCTGAAATTATTAGATCCGCAGTAACTCTGTCTAGTTCTTTTGAGTTTAACTCCATCCAGACATCTATATCGACAAAGCCATCCTGGAAGTCGTCAATCTTGTGACCCTGCAATCTTATTAACTCCTGTATATCAATAGATTTACCTTCTAAGTACAGCATCCATTCAGATGAAATATTCTTGCTATCATTTCTTTTGCTAGCTGAAATTAATAATGAACTTCCAATTATTTCCGGAAGATTGAAAGCACTATCTATCTTTACTTCCTGAGCATCAATATTTGCCTCTATTAAGGGAATAAGGAAATCAATTTCTTGTTCTGAATCAGGTA
Source organism: uncultured Woeseiaceae bacterium (assembly GCA_902512585.1). GTDB lineage: Bacteria > Pseudomonadota > Gammaproteobacteria > Steroidobacterales > Woeseiaceae > SP4260. Next base: position 89,779 of record CABXJW010000001.1, read on the forward strand.
ATTTTAGATTTAATCGCACATCCTCCCCAGTTAATTCAAATGAAGTGATATCAGAAGGAGCGTTAGTAAAAAATGAGGAAAATACATCAAAATTAATACCCTGTAATACAAAACCACCGCTCCTCGTATACATAAGCTCAAGATCAATAGTGCTAAATCTTAATTGATCTATTGCAAGTGACCTTCCTAAGATAAAATCAATAATACCAAATTCAGCGTAGGCCTCGTTTGCAGCAAACAAACTCTTTTGTGTATTCTTATTTCTTATCTCAGGATTAAAGAAAATTAATTCAGGGCCTCCCCAATTCCATCGAGCGCCAACTTCTGTAAAATCAAAATGATAATCACCTTCTTGGTTGACCCAACTCTTAAAATCATCTCGATACTCATTAACCCTTGGCATATAAATGCCTACTATCCCAATGATGATTAGGGCAATAACAACCATTGAAATAACTGTAATATATGAAAGCTTTTTTATTCTCTTAATATTCAAATTTCTGCTCTATTGATCAATCTCATACTCACCATCTGGATCAATCGTTGATAATGATAATTTGATACTAGTGTTTATCTCTTTTTCCAATATTTTTATTTGCGATTTTCCATATTTATTATAATAACGAAAAATAGTCTTCCCCACTGACACAGATATACTTTTGAGGTTATCTTTTAAAATTCTATGTTTCAAAGTCCTGACCATCCTATAAAAAAGCATACTACCTGATAGCTGATAGCCCTTACCATGACATTGTGAGCAAATAGTAAACATTTCTTGGTAAAGGCTATTATGATGTTGTTTTCGTATCATCTCTATCAAACCGATCCTCGATAGAGGGAATATCTGATTTTGCACTCTATCCTTACGCATTATTTCTTTAAATTTTTTATACACAATTTGATTGAACTTATTGCTCATCATATCAATAAAATCAATTACGATAATACCACCTATATTCCTTAACCTAAGTTGTTGACCAATGACTATAATAGCTTCATTATTGAGTAATAGCGCCATCTCGTCATGGTCTTTTCCCTTATTAAATTGCCCACTATTCACATCAATTATTGTCATTGCTTCCGTTTGGTCAAATACAATGTTGCCTCCAGAGGGTAAATTTACCGAGCGCTGATACGCACTTTGTATTTGCTCTTCAATAGAATATTCATCAAATATAGGGATGTCTCCTTGGTAAAAATCAATTTTTGTTTGCACATCAGGAGAATACTCAGATAAATAATGAGTAAGCATATGGAATTCATGCTCAGAATCGACTCTTATTTTCTTTATTATTTTAGTTGGGAAATCTCTAATAATCCTCATTGGTAAGGCCAAACTCTCATACAGACAATTCTTTGGTTTGATTAGCTTTGAATTTTGGCGAACTTGTTCACACATTCTTGATAATGAATCAAGATCTCTTAACAAAATAGCTTCATCAATCCCGTGCGCCATAGTTCTAGCAATTACTCCATCAGATAAATCACGTTGGTTTAAAAATTCTGACATTAAACTCTCTAATCTTTCACGTTCATTCTTATTGTTAATTTTTGATGAAATACTAATACGTTTGATGCCACTAAAGTAGACAAAATAACGTGAAGAAAATGTCAAAATATTGCTAACTTTGGCACCTTTTCCGGCAACTGGATTTTTTGTTACTTGAACAAGGTACTCGTCACCTAATTTAATATTAGGCCGACCTCCTCTAACACCTTTAGATGGATTTTTTTCACTAAATAGAATATCAGAAAACTCCAGGAACGCCGCCTTCTCATGACCGATATCAACAAAAGCTGCCTCTATATTCGGAAGAACACGAATCACTTTGCCTTTAAATATTCTTCCTACTAGATCCTTATGATCTCGATACTCATAATAAATTTCTAGAGGAGTACTGCCTTCAAGCAATACACCTCTAGTTTCATTAGCTGTGAAATTAAATATTAATTCTGATTCTTGTATCTCTTTTCGCAAAATAGCATATTCACTTTATTTAATTATATAAAATTTTAGATATTTGAAGCTTATGCTCGATGATAAGGATGCTGAGACATTAATGTCCATACTCTGTATATTTGTTCGATAAAAATTACCCTAACCAAACTATGTGGTAATGTTGATTTACTTAGAGACCATATTAGATTTGCTCTCTTCTTTACCTCATCTGAAAGCCCATCAGCTCCCCCAATTACAAAGCAAAAACGATTATCATGAATATTCAAATTTATAATCTTTTCGGATAGCTCAGAACTCGAAAATTGAGTTCCTTTCTCATCTAAAACTATTAAGTACTCATTATTTTTAATTGCAGATAATACTTTCAGACCTTCTTTTTTTATTAACGAAGGAATAGATTCGTTTTTTGCTCTTTTTGGTGAAGGAATTTCATGGAGACAAAATTGCCAATGTTTAGGTAATCTTTTTGAGTAACTAAGAAACGCTTGTTCTACCCAATCTTTTTGCTTTGAACCAATGACAATTAGGCGTATTTGCATCTTTTATTTATCTGCAATCCAAGCTTTCTTTATAGGTTGCAAAGACCATAGTTTTTCTAAGTTATAAAATTCTCTGACTCTTGGTAACATGATATGCACTAGAATATCTGCAAAATCAATTAATACCCATTCACTTCCTTGCTCACCCTCGACTCCGATGGGCCGTTTCTCAACTTTCTTCGATTCTTCAACTATAACTTGCGAAATTGCTTTTACATGACGTGAAGAACTCCCACTAGCCATCACCATATAATCTACAGTAGAAGTAAGTTTTCTTACGTCCAATACATTAATATCTTTTGCTTTCGCGTTATTTAAAATTTCAATAATCAATTCATTGTGTTCTTTAATATTCATTACCTTCAACTAATCTATTTATTAAATCTCAATTTGACCATAACAATTACTCTCATCAATTATATTGCAGACTGAGTCAGGCATTAAAAAACGAGGTGGTCTCCCTGTTCTTACAAGTTCCCTGATATCAGTAGAAGCAATTTCTAACTGAGTAACATCGTGAATAAATATATGACCTGATTTTGATTGATGTAGGTCATCAACTTTATGTGTTCCCCTATCCTCTAGTAATTCACCTAAAGGACCTATATCGGGTGCACGCCACCCCGGTCTGTGCGCTACCACAATATGCGACAGCTCCAGTATCTCTCTCCATTGATACCATTGAGGCAAACCCAGAAAAGCATCCATCCCTATTATAAGTGCAAGCGATCTCAGTGGGAAATCTGTTCTGAGTGTTTTTAAAGAATCAACTGAATAAGATGGGCCATCCCTATATAGTTCACGGTCATCTACCACAAAACCTCGTTGACCTTGCGTGGCTGCTTTTACCATTGCAAGTCTCACTTCAATACCTGCGTATGGTGTATCTCTGTGAGGGGGATTACCGCAAGGCATAAATCTAACTTCCTCAAATTTAAGTGCTTGCAACATTTCATAAGCTGTCCTTAGATGCCCATAATGAATTGGGTCAAAAGTTCCGCCAAATACTCCAATTGGATTCATAGCTAATTTATTCCTTTGAAGATTAAATTAATCACTTAAGCTGCCTTATCACAGGCTGATAAATGTAGAATTATATTTTTTATTAATTGCCATTTATCACCTTGCTTTTGCCCTTTAGCCACATTATCAGCATTGGTACACGCTTTTATCATATTATGAAAATCTAATAATTGATGACGATTAAGACATGAGGAAACTACATTTTGTCGTGATGACCATATGCGATAACTTTGCATAACTTCATTCTGATTTGCACCAGATTCAATTGCAAAAGATAATTTACTTAATAACCTTAGTTCTCTATTCAGAGCCCATATGATAACTACCGCATCCATGGACTCGTCTCGAAGGCTTTGAAGTATCTTTAAACTTAATTGAATGTTACCCACTAAAATAGCATCAATTAACTTATACACGTCATAGCGACTATCATCAGACACTACCTTTTGCATAATAGCCTCACTTACATTTCCATCGCCAAGATACAGTTTTAATTTTTCAATAGCTTGGGCTGCAGCCAGAAGATTTCCCTCGACCCTATCAGCTAAAATCAAGATAACCTCTCTTGAAGCATTTAATCCTGCTGCATTTATTCGTTTTTCTAACCAGTTAGGAAATTCACCAGATTTAAGAGGCCAGATCTGAATAATGGCACCTTTCTTTTGAAGATTTTGACACCATTTGGCAGATAAAGAGGCTTTGTCTAATTTTGGCATGGATATAATGATCATTAAATCCTGATTCAGTCTCGCAATTAGCTCATTAATAGAATTTATCGCCTCGCGACCTGGCTTGGATGAGGTAAAGCGTATCTCAATAATTTTTTTGTCAGAAAAAAGTGACATATTACTACATGAATTTATAATTTCCTGCCAATCTAAAGTTTGAGATTGATCGTAAGTTTCTCTTGTGGTGAAACCTTCTTTATATGCTTTTTTTCTGATTAAATCATGAGACTCTTGAACCAATAATGGCTCATCACCAGAAATTAAATAGCAACTTAATAACTTCCTCGTGAGTTCATTTGATAAATTTTCGGGTGAGATTTTCATTAAAAACAGGTAATTTTTTTAATCCAATTGGCTAAGTAAAATTGATCTATCTTCAAGAAGGACTGGTATTCCATTTTCTATTGGGTATAAATACTTACCATCTTTTGTAATCAAAGCCTCTTTTAATGGATTTGAAATAATACTGTTATCACGGCTAACAATCGATTTATCTTTAATAGCTTTATTGACAATAGCTAATTTTGTTCCAGAAACTTTTGAGAGTTCAACATTAGTCACAGGGCAACAAAGTATTTCTAGTAATTTTTTTTTCATATCGACATTAGTTCCGTATTATATTCTTTAGTATGTTATGTTATAATATATCAAATTGATAATACTCATACTTACAATCAAATAGTAATATAAATCTTAAGTCCATGCAGAAAAACAAACCAAAAACAACAAAACTAGACAATCTATCTATATGGCTATCAGGTATATGTATGATGCATTGTCTGGCTTTACCATTAATTACCATAAGCGTGCCTTTGATCAGCGAAATTTTTAATACACATTACCACGAAATTATGTTGTTTATCGTTATACCAATAAGTTCTGTTGCGCTATTCAAAGGCTTTAAATATCACCGTAAAGCACCAATAGTCTTTACTGGTTTTTTTGGTGCTTTTCTAATAATTATTGGGGCCACTGTTATTCATGATCGATACGACGGCTTTACCGAAAGTTTATTTACTATAACAGGCTCATTGCTTCTTGCTCTAACTCATTTCATTAATAGTAGAAATAGTCATCACAATCATAAGGCCTGTCAATAGATTATTAATCACCTTTTGGCACGGGATCATAACCAGAGTCTCCCCAAGGATGACACTTCCCAAGCCTTTTAGTAAATAACAAGAGACCTTTTGCTAAACCATACTGTTTTATTGCTTCTTCACAATAATGAGAACAAGTCGGTTCGAAGCGACAATTTCTTCCAAATACAGGTGAAAGGAATAATTTATATATTTTAATTAATTTTAAGATTAAGAAAGTAAGTAATTTAACCATGATTAAGCTACGCAATGAATTGCATGTGTCTTAATAGCTTCTAACATTGAAGCTAAACCATTACTTCTTGTTGGGCTTAAATGTTCTTCAAGCTCTAGAGCTTCTATGAAATTATGTGGCGCATCAATTATATCATGTGGTTTTTTGTTACTATAAATTCTTAAAAGGATTGCTATCAACCCAGAAACTATTGCAGCATCACTAATTGCACGAAACACCAAACGCTCATTCTTTTGTTCGCAGACGAGCCATACCTGTGACTGACAACCCTTAATTTTATTTGCTTCAATTTTCTCACCATCACAGAGTAACGGCAATTTCCTGCCAAGGTCAATGATATATTGATATCTCTCTATCCAATCATTGAATAGAGAAAATTCATCAATTATCTCATTCTGACTAATTACCACTTCATTCATTTAATTATTCCTAATTACTGCCATAATGCCAGCGCACACCGGATGGAGTATCTTCAATAGTTACGCCTTTGGCAAATAACTTATCCCGAATTTGATCTGCTTTTATAAAATCTTTATTTGATCGAGCTAGATCTCTTTGCACTATCAGACTTTCAATTTCTTGCTTAAATTGGATGCTGGTATTTTTATTTTGAAACCATTCATTAGCGTCAGATTCGAATAGCCCAAGAATTCTTCCAGCAATCAATATTTCAGCAGCAATAGCTTCTTTTTGGTTTTGATCTGTTGTTTTATTTAATTCTTTCGCGAGATTGAAAACTTCTGAAATTGCCATAGGTGTATTTAAATCATTCAATAGAGCCGACATCACTGGAGAAGGCACTTTTGTTGCATTCAGCTTTTTAGTAGATACCTCAATATCCCTCAGAGATCCATAAATCCTATCGAGCATCTTCTTTGCTCCAATTAATGTTTCCTCAGACCATTCTAGAGGTTGTCGATAATGTGCAGTTAATAATGCGAGTCGGATAACTTCACCCGAGTAATCCTTCAGTAAGTCACGAACTAAACTTACATTACCCAGAGATTTTGACATTTTAGTATTATCAATACTCAAAAAGCCATTATGTAGCCAATATCTACTAAATACTTTTCCTTGATGCGCACAAGTACTTTGAGCGATTTCATTTTCATGATGCGGAAAAACCAAATCTTGTCCACCAGCATGAATATCTATGGTATCGCCAAGATGCTTCTCAATCATTGCAGAACATTCTAGGTGCCAGCCTGGTCTTCCTCTTCCCCAGGGTGAATCCCATCCTGGAAAATCAGGTGTGGAAGGCTTCCAAAGTACAAAATCATGAGCAGATTTTTTATAAGAAGCAATCTCTATTCGAGAACCAAGTTTCATTTCTGTCAAATTTCTTTTTGATAGTAACCCATAATCTTCATAGGTAGATACCTCAAATAGGACATGCCCATCTTGTTCATAAGCATAACCTTTTTTAAGAAGATCCCTTATCATCAGGATCATTTCAGCAATATGTTCTGTCGCTTTTGGCTCTATATCGGGTGCTCCAACACCTAATGCAGCCATATCAATATTATATGCTTTTATAAATTTTTTAGTGATTTCCCCGATACTTTGACCAGATTCAATAGCAGCAGCATTAATCTTATCATCAACATCTGTGATGTTTCTCACAAATAAGAGTTTGTATTGCTGTCGCAAGAGGCGTGCTAACAAGTCAAACACGACAGCCGGTCGTGCATTACCAATATGAGCATAGTTATAAACTGTTGGGCCACACAAATACATTGTAACTTTTTCCGCATTAAGTGGTTGAAATTCTAATTTCTTACCACTCATAGTGTCATGTAAAGTGAGTTTCATTTTTTTGTGTTATATCTCTTGATCTAAATAGTTTAATTAAATTAATTTATCAAAGAAAACATCATTACTTTCTTAAGAGCCAACTAATATTACCTTTTTTATCTAATATCTTTTCTCTTTTCAACCATTCTATTGAATCACTAGCATCATTCTGGAACCATATTTCGGTTGAACCAAGGCGAAATGAATAGCCCCAATCATCCATATCCTGCATCAGAACAGATCTCTCAATACCTTGCAAGAAATCTGCCAACAGGATTTGCAAGTAGCATACTGCTGACTCCTCAGCATCATCACTCTTAGCGTCCCTGATTACCTTTAATCTCAATTCTTCAGACATACAAATTAAGTGTGAAAATTCATGAAGAAAGGAATGTAGAGGTGTATTATTTTTTACAAATATAGTCTTACCGATCAACCCAGCCTCTGGATCACCCCAGTAACTCCCTGGGATTTTTTGCGACTTGATAATAATTTTTAGCTTTAAATCAAATTTACTTACTAGATACCTAAGTTCTTTTTCTTCGCAATTATTTATAAGATAACGCTGAGAATTGCTGGCTCTCATCTACTATCTTGATGAAATTTGGTTCAAAACCATTCTCACGAGGTTCTCTGCAAGTGCTTCAGTTAACACCTCCTCCTCTTGAGATTTTCCAAGTACCAATTTCTCATTAAAAGTATAACTTCTGGTTAAAATAAGCTCGCGAGGTTCGATGCTATTTATTCCATTTTCTTCTAAACTAAATACAATTCGATAAAAAATTTCATACTCTGTTGCAATATTTCTAGCAGAAACTGATAAGACACGCTTGCCAGTTTCATCTTCAAGTACTTTGAGAATTGCTGTTGCATTAGTTCGTTCATCTTCAACTTTAGCCTTACTAGAGAGAAGTTGCTGTTTGAGTTTTCGTGAAAATATACTTCGATGATCACTTGTTTGAATATAAGTACTTAGCATACTCTGTGGCAAAGATGCGTTCTGTCTTAATTGAAAGCCACAAGATGCCAGGTTAATGATTATCAGTAGCAGGAAGATATATCTAAATAACAACATTAACTAATTTATCCTTAACATAAATTATTTTCTTTATTAACTTACTGCCAATGAAATTTTTGACCTTTTCATCTTCCATGACCATTTTCTCGATAGTGGTTTTTGATGTATCAACATCAACTATCACCTTACTTCTCAACTTTCCGTTAACTTGAATAATTAATTGTATTTCTTTTTTAACAAGTACTGACTCATCAACTATCGGCCATTTAGCATAAATAATAGAGGTTTCATGCCCAAGTTTTTTCCATAAAGCATGGCAAATATGAGGTGTAATTGGTGAGAGTAGCATCACAATAGATTCCAGCGCCTCCTGAATAATAATTGTTTTCTCATCAATCACATCCTTATGCTTATTTATAGTATTTAATAACTCCATGATAGCTGCGATCGCAGTGTTAAACTTATATCTCCTACCAATATCATCAGTTACCTTTTGTATTGTAATATGCGTTTTATATCGAAGATTATTTTCCGCTTCACTATACTTGTCTTGTAAATCAGTATTAGTCACGACTCTATGAGTGTCCACAGCTGTCCATAATCGTCGAAGGAATCGGTATGCACCCTGCACCCCATCATTAGACCATTCTAATGCTAATTCTGGAGGTGCCGCAGACATCATAAACAAGCGCACGGTGTCAGCACCGAATTTATCAATTAGGCCTTGTGGATCAACAGTATTGCCTTTCGCTTTTGACATTTTTGCGCCATCTTTCAAAACCATTCCTTGTGTCAATAAATTGGTAAATGGCTCACTTGCGGCTGAAATTCCTTCATCTCGCAATAGTCTCTGGAAAAAACGTGAATACAATAAATGTAAAATAGCATGCTCAATACCACCAGTATATTGATCAACAGGCATCCAATATGATTCACGCTGGTCCAGCATTGAATCATCTGCATCGAAGCTAGCATATCGAGAGAAATACCAGGAAGATTCAAAAAAAGTATCAAAAGTATCTGTTTCCCGTTTCGCATTTTTACCACATTTTGGGCATTTTGTATTATAAAACTCTGGCATATCTCTGAGTGGTGAGCCAGTACCACTGAATTCAACCTTTTCAGGGAGGACCACCGGCAACTCATCAGCTGGTACAGGAACTGCATCACAATCATTACAATAAATGATTGGTATAGGAGTTCCCCAATAGCGCTGACGAGAAACACCCCAATCACGCAAACGGTAATTTGTAACTCTTTTTCCTTGTTTCTTTTCTTCAAAATAATCAGCAATTACATCAAAAGCTTCCAAAGAACTCAGGCCATCATATTTTCCAGAATTTATTAACACCCCGTAATCTAAATAAGGTGCTTTTTCAAGATCAACCAAAGTGTCGGTTGTTGGTTTAATAACTTGTTTTATTTTTAAATTATAATGCCTAGCAAATTCCCAATCTCTCGTATCATGACCAGGAACAGCCATAACAGCACCACTGCCATATGTCATTAGGACAAAATTAGCTACCCAAATCGGTATTTTCTCATTTGTTATAGGGTGTATTGCATATAAATTTAACGGTAACCCTTTTTTCTCCATTGTTTCAATCATAGCTTCAGCTGAATGATTTGTTTTACACTCTTCAATAAATTCGGCGATCTTTCTGTCTTTTATAGCAGCCTTTATAGCAAGCGGGTGTTCAGCCGCGACCGCCATATACGTTACCCCCATAAGAGTATCCGGTCTGGTGGTAAATATGGTTATATCAGCCTCTTGAGATTCCAACGGGAATGAGCATTCAATTCCCTCAGATCTTCCTATCCAATTTCTTTGCATTGTTTTGACTGATTCAGGCCAACCATCAAGACTATCAAGTGACTCCAATAGCTCCTCGGCATATGCAGTAATCTTCATAAACCATTGTGGAATTTCTCTTCTCTCGACGAGAGCATCTGATCGCCATCCACGACCATCGATGACCTGCTCATTTGCTAATACTGTTTGATCTACTGGGTCCCAATTGACAATTGAATTTTTTCTATACACTAAGCCTTTTTCAAATAAGCGTGTGAATAACCACTGTTCCCAGCGATAATAATCTGGTTTACAGGTTGTAACCTCTCGATTCCAATCATAAGCATAGCCGAGACGTTTGAGCTGCTCTCGCATATAATCTATATTTTTATATGTCCATTCTGCTGGAGGAATTTTCCTTTTTATAGCAGCATTTTCAGCAGGCATACCAAAAGCATCCCAGCCCATAGGTTGAAGCACATGTTTACCGAGCATTCTTTGATAACGTGCAATTACATCAC
>CABXJW010000002.1 GCA_902512585.1 uncultured Woeseiaceae bacterium
GACAGTCAAAAGCCTCATAATCAATGAAAAGGTTATCAACTATATTGATGATGGTAAAAAAACCAATACTCCTGTTGTTTTTATAAGTGGTGTTGGAACTTCAGTGAGAGCTAGTAGATTACTAGATTTCCTCAGATCTTTTAGAGAGGAATTAGGTTTACGACTAATTTCTATCGAGAGAAATGGTTTTGGTCAAACTCTCTTTAATCCATTAAATGATATGGCAACATACTCGCAAGATATCCTTGATATTCTTGATCATTTAGATATTGATTCTTTCTCTTTATTTGGAATATCTGGAGGGGGTCCATATGCTGCAAAATTGGCAAGTATAGCCCCTGAAAGGATTGAATCAATTCATATGGCAGCAACTTTACCGGTTCTTGGTACAAGAGAACGCTGTAATGATGGGCAAATCTACAATATCTACAAAGATATATTTAAATATCCTATGAAATATTTTTCATTTCCCAATGATAGCCCTATACATATGATCGATGGATTCCAAGATACTGCATATGATGATGCATCAAGAACATTCTATATAAACGGACAAATGGCTGACGTTTCACCTCTAGATCATGAATTAACCTTGTATTGTGACGAAGGTGTTATTGATACTAACAGTATTAAAGCGCCCTTATATATCTATGCGGGCTTGTCAGATCCTTTATTATCAAATAATGATATTAATGACTGGAACATTTATTATCCTAATTCTGATGTAATAAAAAGAGTTTATCCAGGAGAAGGTCATGATGTTCAATATCGTCATCTTGATCAAATTCTAATAGATATTAAGTACAAAGGTGATAAAGTTCTAATTTGTAATAATGGTCAAGAGCAATTAATAAGATCATCTGATTTGAAACTTAGTAATAATTATCATTATGGGCTCTGTATATGGAACAAATCATCTAACTGACCTGATTCTTCATTAAATCTCAGGTAATTAATCATAAACTATAATGGTTACTATGCTTTAATACTAAAATATATATGCGTATAATGTATATTATGTTAAATAGGATAAATATGTAATAGTATGTTTGATGAAATAAGAATAGCAATAATTGTTTATCTCACTGCTTTAATGCCGATGTATCTTCTTTTTTTTAAGTTTAAACATCATTCTAAATATGAATGGTTATACTCTATTTATATATTCAGTTTCTTTATATGTGTCATTGGCTGGGAGATTTGGTTTACTTATGGATTATATGATGGCTTTAATGTTGAAGAAAGGCGCTCCCCCTTTCTTAATGCTGTCTTACCAATGAATATAAATTGGTTACTTAACTCGTTAGCAGATGCTGGCACAATATGCCTTGGTGGAATATTATTATTAATAATAATTAGCCGTTATAACGAAAAGATATTTATGGAATGGAATTGGATCTATTTTTGTATTTTGATGGTATTTACATTGAGCCAAAACATATTTGTAGAAATGTTCCTCTATTTTGATCAAATATCAATTGGGAAACCTATGTCCTGGGCACCCTTTTCACCATTTGGCAACACATTAAACCCTGAATTGCTATTTATTAATGGCAGATCGATTATGCTACAAACCCAATTACCATGGTTAATAATGACCCCAATACTTTATGCCTATGCAATCATTTCATATAAACGCATATATAGAGGTAATGACTAATTTCATGCTTACGATCAATTAATTCTTATTTTTAGATATCATAAATTGATCGAAAAATAATGTGATTTCTTGATGCTTATTTAATGGAAGGATTTTTGCGACATGCTGATCTGGTCTAATTATCACTACACACCCAGAGTCGCGATTTATTTCCCTCAACTCAAATATATCGTTACCAGGAATAGCATTAAATACTTTTTCATAATCGCGTAATCCATACTTACCTTTTGCTGGCCATAAAAAGTCTTGAAGATGCTCGATAGATAGATTTTCTTTCTGCTGAAAGACTGCATAAACATCAATTACGGCATCAATATCTTCATCATCAGGCGTGTATTTTATAACTGGAGATTGCCGAGATTTAGATAAAAATTCAACAAGTCTATATGAATCAGTTGATGATTTTTTAGGGTGATTTTTTCCGCCAAAAATAAAGATACGCCATCGCCCATCAGCCTTATTAAGATGGCCAATATGTTGAATTCTTCCATCAGCCGTACGACAGACTTCAGCTGAATGAAAGCGCTGCCCTACAATAAATCCCTTGGCTAAATTCTGATAATCATTATTTCCTATGATAAATGAAGGTTCATACTTTATATTAGTTCCAGCTATGAAACCGGTTTGTTTAGTAAAATATTTCTTAATGCTATGCGTTCCATCGATAGATTGATTTCTTTCATTCTTATTGAATAATTTACCGGCAACTATTTTAGTAAAATCTTTGTCCAACGAGATAAGATCTTGTGCCACTTTGCGCCGCTCTTCAGTATATGTTCGAAGTAACTTTGGGTGACTGCGACCAATTAATACAGAGGCTAATTTCCACCCTAAATTAAACGCATCATGAATTGATATATTCATTCCTTGACCAGCTTTTGGGCTATGCGTATGACATGCGTCACCCGCAATGAAAGCTCGAGGATAATTCTCATTCATATTTATTGATGCATTATCAAAAGAATCGGCCACTCTCTGACCAATCTCATAGACAGACCACCAAGGTACTTCCTTGACTGTTATCTTATATGGATGAAAAATTCTTTGTGCAGCTGCGATAAGCTCGTTCAGTTCGATATTTAAGCTCTTTACTCTCTGATTTAATCTCAATTGATCTAACTCAATATATAAACGAACTAAATATCCTCCTTCACGAGGAATAATTAACATTGATCCTTCATCTGCGGACTTAATAAATGATTTAATACGAATATCAGGGAAGTCTGTGACGACCAGAGCATCCATCACGCCCCAAGTTTTATTTGATGAATCTCCTTGTAACGGTATTTCTAAGCATTTTCTTACAGTGCTTCTAGCTCCGTCACAACCAACAATATATTTTGATTTAATTGATTCAATCTTGCCTTTATTAGTGCCTTCAACTTTTTCAATAACTGTCTTAATAGGAAATACATTGACTTTATTCTTAATATTTCTATCAAAATCAACACTTTGAAGTCGACTGTTATAAATAGGCTTTAACTGAGTAACTGAATTGAGCATTCCATCTAGCAACAGATCATGGATGCGAGCTTGATTTAAAACCACGTGTGGAAATTCAGAAAGCCCTACTCTTGGATCTGCTGTTTTTTCACTACGAGTTATATTGTGAGTAGCTTTTTTATCTGGATCCCAAAAAGATATTTGATTGAGCCAGTATGATTCCTTTAATATTAGCTCACTGGTATTATATGCCTCCATAATCTCCAATGTGCGACATGAAACACCATCTGCTTGGCCAAAGAGCATTGGACCCTGTTTTGAATCAATAATACAGGTTTTAATTTCTGGAAAAACCGCAAGCTGTCTTGCTAGTGTAAGTCCCGCTGGCCCACAACCTATTATTAGAACATCTACCTCACTAGGGATGACATCAGCACTTGGTTCTGGAACCTGATCTCTATTTTCTTCTGATATTTGGAGATCTCCAGGAACGAAGCCATTTAAATGGTACTGCATAGTAGCAAATTTGATACCTATATTATTGAATGATTTTTATTTTACCACCCATTCCGCTGTGAACCGAGCAATAATAATATAAAGTAACTGGTGTGGTTGAAGTAACGCTTAACGTTGTTTCAGTTGAGCTTACTTTTGTTACGCCATCAGTGTAATTACTAACACTTGAGTAAATACCACCCGAATGAGTTCCATCTGAAGTTGTTGAAAATACAAGTGGATGTCCTGATGGATTATTAAAGGTGTAGGTTTTACCTGATTTAAGTACCAATGATTTCTGCTGAACAACATCTATAAAATACTTATTAACACCACCATTATCGATGACTTTTGGCGCAGCAATAATGGTTATATTTTTAGGTGTATTTTCAGTAGTAGGTATGAGGTCCGCATGAATCATCTGATTTTTAGTTTTTAAGGTAGCTTTTAAATCAGCTTTTGAGCCAGATCTCATCCAATTATTGAAATCATTATAAAAAGTTGTGATCTCATAAGGTGACCCATCTTTTTTGAATGTATTTTTGAATGCATCGCTCCACCCATAACCAGCTCTTAGAGCCTCAGCTTCTGCCCAATTAGCGTAATAATCAATCATAATTTTTTGATAATTAGCATCATCCTGATTCCACAAATACATCAGTGCTGCAAAACCGACAGAATATTGACCACCAGGGTTTTGACCATTATTGTCACCCATATTAAAATCCTCAAGTGACAACGAAGCGTCCGCCGCAAAGAAATTAAATGCTTCATCAAAATGATCTTCTGCCATCTTAACAGCGTCATACCCAGAGATAGATGCACTTTCTACGTATTTTGCACCTATAATGATTCCTCCAAACTCTGCACCACCCTCTTCTATCCAGTTAGGCATGTATTTTGGAGTCGAAGCACTGTCATAAGTACTATCATTCCCTGGCCATGCCTTAGGGATGGCAAATTTACCAGTATCTTCAATTAAAAATTTCAAACCATTTTGATGGACATGAAAATACTCATGCGCAATAATTTTTATTGAGCCTGTTGTTTCATCATTACCCCATAAACTATCTTGAAATAATTGCTGGTCACCTCCGTTTGGTAACTGAGCATACCCAACTCCACCAGCAGCAGATCTGTTAGCAAATGGATCAGAACCAGCTACACATGCATCTGTATCTTCTCTAGCTTGAATTACTGTACAAAAATCGGTATTAAACTTAAGTGCTTCTGCATCAGATATTGAAGCCCTATCTTCAGCTAGTATAAAAGCATTTACAGGAACAACCTGACCGAGAGTATACTTACTGTAATCATAAATACCTTGTATGTATGTTTTCCATGGGCTTTCTATGGTTGCAGTCGCCTCATAATAATTCAAGCAGATAGGGAGATTTTCAAAATCAATGGATTGCCATGAATAAGAATAATAATTCATTACGCTGTCAGATGATGATGCAGCTGGAGTGGCTGGATAAATTACAGTTAAGCATGCGAGTGTATTATCTGCTAAAGAATCTGTTATATTTATGGTTATATTTTTAGCTGCAGATAGAGCTCCATCAGATACATTTAGAGTAACGGCATAAGAATTTTTTGTCTCATAATCAGGCGCAGCATTAAATGTCATTACACCAGTAGCTGAATTTATTGATAACGCACTTGCATCGGTCCCGCTAAGTGAGAATCTCAAATTACTTGAGTCCGCATCAGTGGCAGATGCTATTCCCACATTGGTTTGATTCTCAGCAACAGAGTATGTCGAAGCTGAGCTGATGACAGGAGCCACATTTTGCACTACAGCATATGCATCCATTGCAGTTGCGGCAACACCTCCACCATCACCTCCCCCACCACCACACGCGGATAATGCTACAACAGAAATTGCGGTGCAAAGATTTTGTTTGTTTCCCATTTTGATATCCTTAGACAGTTAAACTAAGTTGAAGTTTAATCAAATAAAGTTAGGCTTCAATTAATAATCAGCCTTTGTTACAAAATAAAACATTAAAGTGTCATTTTAATTTAACTCTAGTAATGCAATAAAATCCGAGTCTAAGTTACCTATAAGGAGAAGGTTGTCCCATTGGTTTACACTGGTGAGTGTTTTGATAAGAGATTCTTTGTGCTGAAAATTGTGTGTTATTTCACCTGATGGATTTATTCCCAAAATAAATGCATGTGTATTTTTTGGCGTAATAAGTTCTAATGGAAGTCCGCCGATCAACTTGCGTATAAATGGTTTATTGGCAAGCATATCAACAATCGGTTGGCGTATACCTGGTAATGCAACCCAGAAAGTATCAACGCCATTAAAGGAGATGTTGTCAGGAAACCCAGGTAGGGTATCTATTAAATAGTCACTCTTACCTGCATTCGGACCCTCGAGCCACAATCTTTTAATTTTAGCTCCAGCTGTTTCATTTACTAAAACATATTCTTCGCTTGGTCCTAGAGCTACTCCATTTGCAAAATGTAAATTTGTTAAGTGTACTTTAGTTTCATTGGTTACGGGTGAGTAGCTTAGCAGCCTTCCCGTAGCTTTATTTTCTAGAATACTGTATGTGCTATTATTATATGTATAAAGCTCGGTCGCATCTGAAAACCAAATTGTACCATCTCTTGCAATATCAAGGTCATCCACGAATAGCATTTTTTTACCATTAACACTGTCGGTTAAAACGCTGACCTTTTTATTCCGATTGATTGATAACAAACCTTTGTCAGCATCTGCCACAATTAAATTACCATAATGATCAAAGTCCATACCCAAGGGTTTGCCATATGTGTTGGCATAAACATCATAGTGACCCTCTATATCAAAGCGGATGATGCGACCATCTCGATAGCCAGTGTAAAAATAACCATCAGGACCTCTTGTAATATCTTCACCCCCAACCCCTACTCCCTTAAGTATTAGATTAATTGGCTTTAACTTCTCATTAATTGAAAACTCTCCCGTAAGACCAGGATTTAAAGATGGTTGCCATATTATCGGCTCAATAGGTGATTTAACATATAGAAATACCAATAAAAAAAATAATAAAAAAATTATACTTAAAGTTAATTTAATAAAATTATTAATATATTTGATCACAAACTTTTCCTTCTGCCGATTACCAATATTACTTAAATCCTAAATATGTGACTGTGATAAGATATTCTCCTTTTCGAGCTACAAAGAGCAAACTAATGGAAGATAATTTAAAGAGAAAAATAATCGGTATACTCTTATTTATTGTAGGTTTTACGATATTTGTTGTACCTTTTTTCTGGTTCATTTTTGTCGCTATTAATCAATAACCCTAGAGCTTGGTTAACCTACTTACTCGCTCTTCTAGACCCATTATTTTCTCATAAGTACCTGGAAATAACCGCACTAGTATGTCAGCAAGTTTGGCATCCATGCCTATCATTATTCTTCTCTTATTCTTCTGAACTCCTTTGATAATCTCTTTAGCTGCTTTTTCAGCCGAAGTGTAAGTTAATCTATCAAACTCATTAAGCAACTTGGTCCGTGAAGCCTCGCTTGTGTTACTCCCAACTCTAGCATTATTTGCTATTTCTGTTTTTACACCACCTGGATGGACACTACAAACATTAACTGATGACTCACATAGCTCCATCTTAAGAGCTTCAGTAAAACCTTTGAGTGCAAATTTTGAAGAATTATAGGCAGCTTGGCCAGGTATAGCCATAATGCCAAAAATGCTGGATAAATTGATGATGCAGGCATTCTCCGACCTTAATAAGCTTGGTAAGAAAACTTTGACACCATTAACTGCACCCCAGAAATTTATATTCATAAGCCAATGAAAGTCATCTAAATTACCATCAATAAATCGATCCATTAACGTCACACCAGCATTATTAATCAAGATGTCAATATCGCCATGATTACGATACACAGATGTCGCGAAGTCATGCATTGCTTGATAACTTGCAACATCTAATTCATAGCAAGCTGAATCGATTTGCATTTCTCTGAGAATGCTCCGAGTCTCTGATAAATTGGAGGTGTCATTATCAGCTAAAATCAAAAAAGCATTTAAGCTGGCAAACTCAATAGCAAGCGCCCTACCAATACCAGACCCTGCACCTGTAATTACAATTTTCTTATCAGTGAATTTTTTCATCTTGAACTTTATTTTCTGCACTATGTAAGTGATCAGCTATTCTATTAGTAAATTCGGTCAATAATTCATAAGGAAAATCATGACCCATACCGGGTATTAGCCATAACTTAGCATTTGGAATGCATTCTGCCGTATCTATACCACATTCAACTGGGACTAATTTATCTTTATCTCCATGGATAACTAGCGTTGGCAAATTCAATTTTGTTAAATCAGCACATCTATTTGATGATGAAAGTATGGCTAAAATTTGCCTAATAGACCCTCCGGGTGTCATTCCTCGACTCATAATACGATCAACAAATTCATCTAACTCACTACTAGATCTAGGATACACTGGACTACCGATAAGTCTCCATAGTTGGTGATAAAATGACACAGGACTGTTGATATTTTTATTTTTGGTTCCCGATAAAATGAATTTTGCCACGTCCCAGTGAGGCCCAGGCATTTTTGGATTTCCAGAAGTAGACATAATAGAAGTTAAGCTTTTTATTTTACTGGGATGATGAATCGCCATTAATTGAGCAATCATACCACCCATTGATACCCCAATTATGTGTGCATTATCTACATTAATTGATTCTAATAAATTATTGATATCATTCATCATATCTTTAAGGCTATAGCAGGAATTAACTGGAAAACCGCATTTGTATTTGAGTGCTTCTAGTATGATATTCGGGGGCTTTATATCAATAATATCAGACTGACCAATATCGCGATTATCAATCAAAAGCAAACATAAGCTCTTTTTAACTAAATTCTTTACTAATTTTGGTGGAGTGGCAGTAAGTGGCATGCCTAGCCCTTGCACTATAATAACGACAGGATCGGATGGATTCCCATACAATTTATAAGCTAACTTTATTTTAGGCACATTCATAGTAATCAGAACTTAATAATTCGCTCATGGTTTCGATGTAAGCGTATAATCTTCTATTCGAACATCTGAGAGTAGTTTCTTGAATGATCTGCCATGCCCCGGGTAGAGCGTATTATTAACACCACTTGCATTAAGATACCAACTACTACAGCCACTCGACCAGACACTATTATTCAATTTAGCTTGGACATCAAGGTTGTACTTTAGTTGCTCTTTTTCTTTCACTTCAATATATTTATGAGTTCCTGCAAGTTTAATCAATTTAACGATATAATTTAATTCCTGCTCAATGATATGCACATGAGATATCGTTCCTGCACCCGTATTTGGCCCAGTCACCATATGAAAGTTAGGAAAATCAGAGATTGAACAACCTTTATAGGCAGTTTCATTATCAGACCAAACTTCGTGTAAAGTAACTCCATTATTACCTACCATGTTGATGGAATAGAATTGCTTACTTATATCAAAGCCGGTAGCCATTATAATGACATCTGCAGCGTACTTAATATTGTCTTCACCGATAATATGATTGTTGTTAATCTGTTTAATTGGTGATGTTATCAAACTAACGTTATCTTTATTCAGAGCAGGATAGAGTTCATCTGAAAGCAAAATTCGCTTACAACCCAGTTTATATTTGGGTTGCAGTTTGTTATGTAATGCGGTGTCATTGATTGAATCTCGCATATAAGTATTTATTCGTTTCGCTGCATTTGCACCTATTTTTGAGTCTTTTTTTACTATCGGGAACGCGATTAATTCCATGCGGATAAATATAAACCAGCGATAGAGCTTCAGTAACCATGGATATTTTGCAAATCGTTGTTGTTGAGCAGATGTATATTTCTTGTCTCCTCTGGGTATGATGTAATTAGGTGTGCGCTGAAACACATTAAGCGTCTTAGCTATTTTTGCTATTTCCGGGATCACTTGTATGGCACTTGCTGCACTGCCAATGACCACAACATTCTTATCATTTAGCTCAACTTCGTCTCGCCATTGAGCGGTGTGCATTACCTCACCATCAAATTTTGCCAATCCATTAAAATCTGGGATAAAGGGCTGATGAAGGCCACCACCTCCATGAATTACATGATGCGCTTGAATTATATCGTTATTGGCAAGATGCACTTCCCAGAGACCACTTACTTCGTCTAGGATTAAGTCTGTCACTTTCACCGAAAAATTCACATACGGCATAAGCTCATAATCGTTAACTATATTTTCTAAGTATTCTTTAATTTCAGGCTGTCTAGCATACACATGAGACCAATCTGGATTAGGGGCAAATGAATAACAATATAAATGTGATGGGACATCACATGCTGCACCTGGATATCTATTTTCATGCCATGTGCCACCAATACCATCAGATTTTTCATATATTGCAATATTATCTATATCGCTTTCTAAAAGCTTAATAGCTGCTCCAATACCCGAAAAACCCATACCAATAATGAGTACATCGAGTGGTTTTTTCTTAATCTGATTGGGCTGCATAAATACCTCAGTTATAAGGAAAACTAATTATATAGTGTAACTATTCATTTGAATGTTAATGCTGCAACAATTCGTTTAAGTAAGTCAAAAAAAAACAGCACGCCAAAGACGTGCTGCTATTTTTTCCTTAATGGCTTTAGAGCTTAATCAAAATTAATTCTAAAGTTAACACCCCAAGTTCTGGGTTCTGTATGATAAGCTCTTAAGCTACCATCCTGAACTGGATTATTAAATACTGACTCATAAAAACGCTCGTCAGTAGCATTTCTTACCCAGAAAGCGAGCTCAGAGTTCAGCTCTTCAAAGATAAAGCCAAGTCTTGCATTCGCAAACGTAAATGAAGGTCTGAAGTGTAATGGGTCACCTGAACCTAGAGTATCTGACTCACTTACTGATTGCTGCTCTAAACGTATGTATCCAGTCGTATCACCTAAATTGAAGCCTTGTGTAAGTGCCACAAAAAGTCTGTTCTCAGGTTCTGCTTTTGTAATACCAGAATGATCACACGCAGTTGCATCTGGATCAGCACCTGGCGCACCTGGATCAACCAAACCTGTGTGCCATGGAGTAGCTACCCAACAACTAGCACCAGTAAATTCTTTAGCTGTTGCCACTACTTGAGCATAACTAACGTCTAGTTGCGTGCTCTCTGTAGGCGCCCAGATAATGTCTAACTCACCACCCGAGGCTTCAGTATAACCTTGGTTTTGCAAGTTAAACGAATTACCGGTAAAGGTGCTTACTTGAAGGTTATCAACATTCATTTTCCAAGCGGCCACATTGACTCTTAATGTGTCAGTCAGGTCCATTTTGCCACCAAACTCCAATACTTCAGTTTTCTCTGGCATAAAGATATAAGGTAGACCAATAGAAAGTCGATCCGTATTTGTACCACCAGCTTTATAACCAGTCGAGTATGAGCCATAGAACATCATGTCATCATTAGGCTGATAAGCAACTTTAATATTACCAGTTACCTGATCATCTTCTAACTTCTCACTCACATTTGGGCGTGGTGATAAAGATGGTTGAGTATAATAACCCCAAGTTGGTGCATACAGAGGGGCTAATATAGGTAACACAGTAGTTGCTTGAGTTACTGGATTAATTGCTCCTAAACTAATCGCTCCTAAAGTATGCAATATAGAGCCTGGACCGGTTGATACGATATCAGGGACTGGTCCCATCGTACTATTCGTATAAGTACCAACCATAGTTTTCTCTTCATTGGTGTAACGCAAACCGGCTGTTAGAGTCCAATAATCTCTCACTGGGACATCTATTTGACCAAAGAAAGCATAACTCTTATGTTCTTGATTCATAACATCACGTGCATATGCACCATCTGGGAAAGAGTCAGCAGCTCCTGTTGGATATGGATTCGCCGCGACTGCAACAGCATTAATTTGCGCTGCCGTAGCTGCTGCTGGTAATCCATAAGCTACTGGATTTCCAGTAATTGCTGCAGCTATACCGGCAGTTGCTCCAGCGTATAGGCCTGCTAACGCATCAGTGGCCATTTTGAGAGTTGGGTCAATCCCAAAAAAGGCTGTTGTTTGTGCGCCAGTGGTTAACGTCGAATCATTATTTACATCTTGACTGTAGTAATAGAAGCCAAACTGATAATGTCCATCTCTGCCATTAGCGCCTTCATAATCACCTGACCATCTTAACTCTTGGGAAAAAGAGTCGAGATCTAAGAGGTTACGATCTGTTAATAATGGAGCGGCACCAAAATCGACGTCACCAAAATCATTCGTATCGAAATTTCTAATGGCCGTTACCGAGGTTAACGTCATATTATCGTAATCACGATTTATTTCTAATGACAAGCCTTTGTCCTCAGCCTTCGATTCTGGGTTATGTGTGAGGTATTGCCCTAGGTTATTAAAGCCAGAGGCCAATGCAACTTTTTGTCCTAAACCACCTGCTGCCACTGGTGCAGCAATTAGGCCGTCTGAACCAGGCTTACCAGTTACCGGGCTAACAAAGTTATTTTTCATAGTTCCTGCAGCACAACAAACTTCATCGAGTTCAGCATAATCCATAATTAAACGCATGCTAGTACGATCGCTTGGAGTATATAGAAATTGTAAACGACCACCCATACGATCTCGATCATTTATTTTAGGACCATTTACATCCGAAAGATTGGTTATATACCCATCACGATCACTACTAAATAAGGTTGCGCGCATGGCTAATTTATCATCTATTAAAGATACATTAGCTGCGGCATTTACGTTAACCAAACCATAGTCGCCACCGACAATCTCAAAGAAACCGTTTCTTTCATGACTAGGCGCTACTGTTCGAATATTAACCGCACCAGCAGAGGTATTTTTACCGAATAATGTACCTTGAGGACCACGTAATATTTCAACTGCCTCAATATCAGCTAACTGATTACTAATCGAGCTTTGTCTTGAACGATATACGTTATCAACATATCCACCTACAGCAGATTCAAGACCGAAGTTTTGTGAGCTAGTATTTAATCCACGTATTCCCCAGCTTGAGAAACCAGCACTTTGACTCTGATAAGAATCAAGTGAAGGTGTCATTCCTGCCAAGTCACGCATTGTTTTAATACTTGATTTTTGAAGCATTTCACCTGAAAACGCATCCAATGCGACAGGTACATCTTGTTGATTTTGAGCGCGTTTTTGCGCTGTTACAACAATTTCTTCAATTTCAATAGCATTGACACTAGTAACAGTAAAGCCAACCAGTATGCAAAGTGATTTCGCTAATTTGCGACGAATATTAAAGTTCATATTTCCCCCCGAAAACTCAGTCTTTTATTGCTTGTTAAGACATTTAAGTTCGGTATTTACTAAATTATACCAACCCTTCATCATTAAGATGTTGGGACCACATGCAGTTGTAATTAACTTACCGCTGCTACTAAACATAAAGTTTTTAAACTCTATAAACTAATGATACATGTATTATTGCGTTTTGGAAGGGTAATTGTCACTTATATGACTTGCATGAAACTACCATATTTAATCCAGATGCATAGATATTTTCTTGGTACTTAGATAATTTTGACACTTTAATGAGATATGCTTTGCAATTAACACTTTGAAACTTCCACTAGCTTTTTTGTGATATCGATAAAATCTGTAAAAAAGCCATCAATTTTAAGTTCAGTTGTAAACCAAGCAATCATTTCTGCATATGATTCGAAAACTAATGGGAAACTATCTTTCCTGAAAGTAAAAGGATGCATCTTGAGATCATATTTCCTTGCATAATTAGCAAGGCTTGTTGGAATAACGCTATTATTAATTGAGCTAGTTGCATAAAGAAGATCAAGTGAAGGACCAATTCCAACTGCGTAATTGGCAATTTCTTTACAACCTGCCTCTAAAACCATCTTGTCATAGTCATCAGCTGATTCTCGCCAAGAGTTTTTTCCAATCAATTGAATTAAAGGTAAGGCAGAATTAAATTTAGCTTTTACACGTTTTAACTCTAAGGAATCGAAACATTGCAGATAGATATTATCTGCTTCTGTCCGATAATTATTTTTGATTAAAACCTGAAGAACGAACTGAGTAATATCAGCACCCTCTTGCCGATGCCACGCAGGTCTCTTGATCTCTGGATAAATTCCTACATTTTTTCCGGTAGATTGATTTAAGCCCTTAATTAAATCAATTTCCTCTTGAAGAGTTGGAATTTCGAATTTTCCTTTCTTGTAAGGAAATCGCTTTGGATATATAGGGCCACTATTATCCTCAAGTCCACGCTCATGAACCCTTAACTGTTTAAGCTCCGCTAAAAGAAAATCTCTAGCATACCAATGGCCGTCACTTCTTTTTCTGTCTTCGTAGACTTCCGCAACATTAGTGACTTGATCCAAATAAATATCATGTAATACTATTGGGTGATTATCTCGCGATAAAACAATATCCTGCTCAATGAAATCCGCCCCTAGGCCATAAGCAAGAGCAACCGAGCATAAGGTATGTTCAGGAGCATAGCCACTTGCACCTCGATGTGCGATTAAAATTGTCATTATCTATCCTTAAAAAAATAATGTGCTACCAATAATACTAACTTATACTAACCACAAACGAAGATTATTACAGGTATTAAATATGACGAATAATATAAATATGCAGCACTGGGCGCTCGACCTTGATCAAAATAATATCGCTTGGTTGTGTTTTGACAAATTAGAAAGTTCAGCCAATGTATTATCTGCCGACGTCCTCAAAGAATTTGCCACGATAATCGAACATCTTGAGCTAAATTTACCTGCAGGTTTAGTAATTTATTCAGGAAAAAAGAATGGTTTTATTATGGGCGCTGACATAAATGAATTTACTACGATTCATGATGTCGATGAAGCCTATAAGTTAATTCGTCAAGGTCAACAGGTACTGGATGCACTGGAAAACCTTAACTGCCCAACAGTGGCGGTTATTAATGGTTATGCACTTGGAGGTGGGCTAGAGTTAGCAATGGCCTGCAACTACCGATTAGCCTATGAGAATGACAAGCCGATTATCGGCTTACCAGAAGTTCAATTAGGATTGCATCCTGGTTTTGGTGGAACTGTTAGAGCGGTTAAGCTAACTGGCGTGAGAGCTGCTATGAAATTAATGCTCACCGGTAAACCCATTAGAGTATCCAACGCATATAAAAATCGCTTAATAGATCGTCTATGTAACTCGGAAGAATGGCAAAATCAAGCTAGAGAGTTAATAAAAACTCAGCCAACACGCTCTTCAGCACCACTCTTAGAAAAAATTCTTAATCTAGGTATATTTCGAGGCTTTGTAGCCAAGACACTGATCAAGCAAGTTAAGTCGAAAGCTAAACAAGCGCACTATCCAGCACCATACGCCATGATAAAAATATGGAAGGAACATGGCGCATCACTCAAAACAGGGTATAAGGCTGAAGCCAGATCAATGGCAGAATTAATGTGCGGCTCAACAAGCCGTAATTTAATTCGCGTTTTTTTTCTTCAAAACAAACTAAAAGCACAACTCCCCCGCTCTGACAGTCCGATAAAAAATATTCATGTAATTGGTGCTGGCATCATGGGTGGTGATATCGCTAGTTGGTGTGCATTAAGAGGATTCAATGTGACACTGCAGGATCGTTCTTTGGAGGATATAACACCAGCTCTTAACCGCGCTGAGAGATTATTCAATAAAAGAGTCAGAGGTGATAGCGCTAGAGAGCAAACCAAAAAACGCTTGATTTCCGATGTTAAAGGCTCGGGTATAGCTAAAGCTGATTTAATTATTGAGGCCATCTATGAAAATCTAGAAGCAAAAAAAGCGCTTTACAAAGAAGTTGAAAGCCAAATGAAATCGACTGCTATATTAGCTACTAATACATCCAGTATTCTGCTGGAAGAATTGCGAGCTAACCTAGCTCAACCACAAAAATTCATTGGACTGCATTTTTTCAACCCTGTAGCTCAATTACCGCTTGTAGAAATTATAAAGTGTGATGATACAGATCCTGAAACACTACAAATAGGTTTTAATTTTGTTAAGGGCATCGGTAAATCGCCTCTCATTTGTAAGAGCTCTGAAGGATTTATTGTAAATCGAATCCTAGCTCCATACATGGCTGAAGCGATGCACCTCAAAGAAGATGGTGTAGCGCCAATAGATATTGATAAGATTGCAGTAAATTTTGGAATGCCTATGGGGCCAGTTGAGTTAGTCGATACCGTTGGTATAGATGTTGCTCTAAATGTATCCCAAGTCCTAGGAAAAGCATTTAATCGTCCTATTCCAGATGAACTAATTAGAATGGTCGAGAATAAAGAGCTGGGTAAAAAAACTGGCTTAGGGTTTTATGATTGGTCAGACAAGGGGCCAATTAAAGCGGAGGCATTGCCTGAAGAGACAGCCAATATTCCAAAAGATGCTGAAGATAGATTAATACTACCTATGCTAAATGAGGCAATTGCTTGTCTAGAAGAAGGTATTGTTGAAAATTCAGATATGTTGGACATTGGTGTGATATTTGGAACTGGTTTTGCGCCATTTCGTGGTGGTCCAATTCAATATGCTAAAGACAGAGGATTAGAGAATATTTTGACTACTTTCAAGAATCTAGAAAAGAAACATGGTTCGCGGTTTAAGCCTCATCCTGGATGGCAGAACCTCTAGACGTTATGGTTTAAATATATTCGATGGCAGAGAATTATAATCAGTGCTCCCTGTAATACAAGCAGTGAGACTTTGTGACCAATCAACTAGCAAAGCTTCAAGTATCATTTGTGCATTGTATGATCCATATGCTTGATGTCGAACTTTATTAATTCCATCTAAAAAACAGAATAAATTTCTTGCAGATAATTTATTTAAGTATGGATATTGCTGATCAATACCTGAAGAAAATTCACGATTGGATACAGTATAAATTAACTGAGAAATAAAATGACTAAACCAATCTAAAACAAACTGAGTATCGTTTTTAGCCCAAAGTGCGGCCACCTTAATTGGTGATTCTTTTTTGAAAATTACGTCTGCTAATTGCATTTTAAATATGGTAGTTTTTTCAAGATTTGCTACATTCTCAATAGCAAGTAATGGTGTTTTAGTATAATAATCCGCTAATTTCGTCCATGCTTTACTTGAATCAATCTCATTTAGCCAGGATAACGCCTCATTACTTGCTGGTGATTTGATATTTAATTGCTGACAACGACTACGAATCGTTACTGGCATATTTTGCATGCTATCTACAACGACAATAATCAATGTTTCTTCAGTGGGTTCCTCTAAAGTTTTTAGTAGGCTATTCTTAGCATTTAAAGTCATCGCATTTGCTGGTTCAATGATTGCAGCTTTACCGTTAGCGAGGTAACTCGTTTTCACCAACTCATTAATTAGATGTCGAACTTGCTCCACGCTAATTGTCATTTTACCATCTTCCGGTGCAAGCCAATGAAAGTCTGGACTGATATTATGTGATAGAGGATATGTTAGATTTTGTTTTTGATCACTTAAAAAACTTTTGACCATCCACTCAGCTAATAATCGTTTTCCAATACCGCGATCACCGCTAAGCATCAATGCATGTGGCATTTGATTGTTCGCTAGCTGATTGAGCCAAGGTTTTTGATATTTTTCTAACCAAGGCACTGGGAACTGTTTAATCTCATTCATAGGTCAATTCTTTTGTAGTAAATTTTTGAGATGCATGATTATTTCTTTTTGAACCAAATCTAAGGGTTGATTTGCATCAACAACTACAAAACGATCACTATACTGTTTGGCTAAACAAATATAACCTTCTCTAACTCGCTCATAAAAAGAAATTTCTTCAGACTCCATTCGATCAATTTCGCCTCTTTTTATTGCTCTTTGCATGCCAATTTCTGCTGGCGCATCTAAAAGTATGGTTAAATCTGGTTGGATATCAGCATGCACCCATTGAGCAATGTTATTAATTCGATCAATATCGAATCCCCGTCCAAAACCCTGATATGCAATAGTTGCATCTGTGAACCGATCGCAGATAATAAATTTACCAGCCTTTAATGCCGGCACAATAACATTTTCAAGATGCAATGATCTCGCGGCAAAAAATAAAAGCAATTCAGCAATATCTGGTATAAGCTCACTATCAGGATTTAATAATATCTTCCTAATATCCTCGGCAGCAGCTGTTCCTCCTGGTTCGCGTGTTTCTACAACCTCTTTATTATGATTTGTGAGGAAATTGACAATGAAGTTGATATTGGTTGTTTTACCAACTCCCTCGCTCCCTTCAATTGTAATAAATTTACCTTTCATGAATTTATTCTATATTTTGATCGGTTGAATTATTCTTAATTCTATCTAAATATTTCTGCACAGCAAGATCATGATCATCTTTATTTGTAGAAAAAATATGCCTCCCATCATCGTTACCGGTCGCCACAAAATATATATTTTTTTCATCTGCCGGATTTAAAGCAGCTTTTATGGATTCTATGCCTGGAAGTGCAATTGGTGTGGGCGGCAAACCATAGCGTGTATAAGTATTATAAGGTGTATCCAACCGCATATTAGTTCTGGTTAAATCGCCATTAAATGCATTGCCCAATCCATAAATTATTGTTGGATCTGTTTGAAGGCGCATATTTATTTTTAACCTTTCAATAAATACACTGGCAATTTTTGCCCTTTCATCAGATACAGCAGTTTCTTTTTCAATTATTGAGGCAAGAATAAGTCCCTCATAAGGTGATCCTAAAGGAATTTCCATGGTGCGATTAAGCCATTCTTCCGCAAGTGTATTTAAAAGAGCTTCGTGAGCACGCTGAAGTAAAGTCGAGACCTTCGATTTTCTTGGAATCATATATGTTTCTGGTAAAAACATTCCTTCAGAGAGATACATTGATTCTTCATTGCTATAACCACCTGTGTAGTTAATCCAATCAATGGCTTGGTTATTATCTATAAAAAGATCAGATTTTATTATCTGTTGTTGTAAATCCTTTACCGACCATCCCTCAATAATAGTGAAGGCGTGTAAATGAACTTTACCAGATATGAATAAGTTAATTATCTCGATCACACTAGTCTTACCAGATAATAAATATTCACCTGCTTTTATTTTGGTCGCTGATTTACTTAAGCGAATATACAGATCTAGCCAAAAACTCTGCGCACTAATGTTATTAGCTTCTAGGCGTAAAAATACTTGAGAAGAACTCTCACCAGGATAAATTTCAAAAAATACAGATTGATCGGTGAGATCAATAGTAGAATAAAGAGCCTTATAAGAAAAAGTACCGATCATAAACACTGCAATGATCAGTGATAAACATGTTAATTTTAGAATTTTTAATTGCTTGCTAAGAATTTTTATAATCTCTTGATTTGTTATTTAAAATTTTTAATTCAATCGTTAACTTAATATACAATAAAAAAACGCCTCATAAGAGGCGTTTCTGAATACCAAAAAAAATAATTATTAATTATTCAGATTCTTTAGATTTTACAAAATCAATTGCCTGTTGAACAGTGGTAATTTTTTCAGCATCTTCATCTGGAATTTCAGTATCAAACTCTTCCTCAAGCGCCATAACTAGCTCAACTGTATCCAATGAGTCAGCACCTAAATCATCAACAAACGATGCTTCATTAGTCACTTCATCACCCTTAACGCCTAGTTGCTCAGCAACAATACTTTTTACCTGCTCTTCGATGTTACTCATTTTTTTCTCCTTGAGGACTTACTAAAGAAACGAAATAAAATATTTAAATTAATTTTTTACTTTTTTCAATCTACCTTCCATCTCTGATACAAGGTGATTTAAACAAAATTTCTAATTTATGGTGCTGTATTGTAGGCGAAAGTTCACTCTCAATCTACATACAATTCAATTCATTAACATTCCACCGTTTATATTGATGGTTTCACCAGTTATATAGGAGGCTGAATCAGAGGCTAAATAAACTACCATAGCAGCAATTTCTTCAACTTGACCAAACCTCTTAAGCGGAACTTGCGCGAGCATTTTTTCTGCTTGCTCTGACGTTAACGCGTCAGTCATGTCAGTTTGAATAAGCCCAGGAGCGATAATATTTGCTGTTATATTTCTCGAGCCAACCTCTCTTGCTAGAGATTTAGTGAACCCAATAACACCAGCCTTAGATGCAGCATAATTTGTTTGACCAGGGTTGCCTGTTAACCCAACAACTGATGATATATTTATTATTCTCCCATAACGCTGTTTCATCATTGTTTTTAATGCAAGTTTACAGATTCGATAGGTACCATTGAGATTTGCGTTAATGACATCATTCCAGTCATTCTCCTTCATTCGAGCCAAAAGATTATCATTTGTGATACCTGCGTTATTAATGACAATGTCTAGAGTATTTTCTTGGTTAAGAATATCAGAAATAAGTGCAAGTGATGATTCTGTATTTGTAATATCTAGAATAGCGCCCCTACCTTGGCTAATTAAATTCTCTGTAATACGAGCGGCACCTTTTTCGGTTGTCGCTGTACCTATTACCTTGGCGCCAGCTTGAGATAAAGCTAACGCAATAGCGGCACCTATACCGCGACTCGCCCCTGTTACCAGCGCGACCTTACCTTTAAGTGTATTTGGTGTAAATATATTAGCCATTATAAACCTCAATCAGTCATTAATTAATTTTTCTTCACTAACTCATTAAACTTATCGAATGAATCAATAGTATTAAATTTTATGGCTTGATTGTTCTTATCAATTCTTTTAGCCAAGCCCGATAGTACTCCACCCGGTCCGAATTCTACAGAAATAGCTATATCCTTGCTAGCAATGTCCTGCATAGTTTCCGCCCAACGAACTGGATTATAGAGCTGACGCGTGAGTCCTTGAATTATACTCGTTTTATCAGAATAAAGTTTAACATCAACGTTATTAAGAACAGGAATAATAACTTTATTATAATTGACCTCTTCTAATTTTTTTTGTAATTTTTTTGCTGCTGGATGCATTAACCTACAATGCGATGGAATGCTGACATTAAGTAACATGGCTCTTCTGGCGCCATTTTCTTTACAAAGATTGATAGCTCGCTCTACTGCACTCTTTTCTCCCGCGATAACGACTTGGCCAGGTGCATTGAAATTGACAGCCTCAACTATTTCATCTTCTTCAGCTGCTTTACAGGCATTAATAACACCAAGATTATCGAGCCCTAATATTGCTGCCATTGCACCAGAATTTTTTGGTACAGCCTGATGCATCAATTGCGCCCGATATTTAACCAGCTCGATAGTTCCCTGAAAATCCAGCGCGCCGGAGCAAACCAGTGCTGTATATTCCCCTAAACTATGTCCTGCCATAATTGCCGGACTAAGTGTTGTTTTAGATATAAAGAATCGCCATGCAGCAACTCCAGCAACAAGCATTGCTGGTTGCGTATAAAGAGTGTCATTTAATTGTGCTTCAGGACCATCAGTTATTAATTCCCAGAGATCATAACTTAATACTGAACTAGCTTCATTGAAAGTATCTCGGACAATACTAGAGGCTGAGTAAAGCTCAGACATCATACCTATAGACTGAGAACCTTGACCAGGAAACACCGCAGCGAACATATAAATATTCCAATTCAAAAATAAGTTAGTTTAATTCTATATTATAACTTCGCCATAATTAATTAATATTTAAATGTTATTGCGCTTTAATAAATCTGATTAATAGGTGTATGATTGATGTAAATTGGAAGTAAGAAAAATTAAGGCAATATTTTGGACAAAAAAAATAAAAATCAAGGCTTCACTCTTATTGAAATTATGGTAGTGGTTATAATTTTGGGCATACTGACAGCTATCGTTGCCCCAAATATTATAGGCAGAGTTAGTGATGCTCAAATCTCAGCGGCCAAACAAGATCTCAGAAATATTGACAGTGCGCTGAGATTATATCGTCTAGATAATTTTAATTACCCATCGAATGAGCAAGGTATAAAGGCACTCACCGTAAAACCAGTTG
The DNA here is from genome assembly GCA_902512585.1 of uncultured Woeseiaceae bacterium. Classification (GTDB taxonomy): domain Bacteria; phylum Pseudomonadota; class Gammaproteobacteria; order Steroidobacterales; family Woeseiaceae; genus SP4260. The sequence goes on from CABXJW010000002.1 coordinate 21,591, forward strand.
GACAAAATATTAGAAACTGGAAAGGCCCCTATTTAAATAAAACACCACTTGATCCATGGGGTAATCAATACCAATATGTGTACCCTGGATTAAATGGTGAAATTGATATATTTACCTATGGTAGAGATGGTCGTATGGGAGGTGAAGGCGACGATGCTGATATCGGTAATTGGGACAATCAGTAATAATTTACAGCAACTGAAGTCACCACTTCTTAGTAACCAAAAATCAAGGAACTCCAGTGGCTTTACATTAATAGAGCTTCTGCTTGTAATTGCTATTCTCGGTGTAATAACCTCAATTTCAATATTTGCAATCAATACAGCAAGTAAAAATGATGACCTTAAAAATGATGCTAGTCGATTAATATCACTGATAGAATTATCCAGAGAAGAGGCAATCATGCAAAGTCGTGATTACGGTATTGAATTTCTAGATGATGGTTATCAATTTCTTGAATATATACCCGATCTTGAATCATGGAAAATAATCATTAATGATAATTTATTTAGAAAACGAAAATTTTCTCCAAATATCCAATACGATCTTTATATTGAAAATAAGGCAATCAAAATTACTGAGGAACAAAAGAATAGTAAACGCGATGCTAATGATAATTTAAATTTAGAGAGAGTACCTCATACTCTTATTTTATCCAGCGGAGATTTGAACCCATTCTCATTAAGACTCTATAAAAACTTAAATTCGGTAATTGAGATAAGCGCTTCATTGGATGGTGCAATAAATGTTACTGAATAGCTTTGCTGGCATAGAAGATAAACACTCAGCCTTTACTCTAATTGAAGTCTTGATTGCTTTAACTATTGTTGCAATCGCCCTGGGCAGCGCCATCAGCGTCACTAGCCAAGATATTATGCGTGCCGATTCCATGCAACAAAGAACATATGCGAACTGGATTGCACAAAATAAAATTGCGGAATACAGAATCAATGAATTATCGCCTAAAACTGGTAAGGATGAAGGTGAGGTTTTTTTTGCTGGAGATACTTGGAATTGGGAGACAACCATCACAGAAACAGGTATAGACAATTTATATCGTCTTGATGTGGCCGTTAGCATTTCATCAAGAGAACTTCCAGATAGAACCATTACTGGCTTTATTCAAAATAAGTCAAAAATCACACCATGATTAATCACGCCCATAATAAAGGATTTACATTAATTGAAACCTTAGTCTCAATTACAATTTTTTCCATTTTATCAGTCTTAGCCTATAGCACGCTAAATCAAACAATAATTACAGCAGATATTTTATCTAATCGAATGGATAATGTTCAGTCTCTACAGAGAGCAGTAAGATTGATCGAGCAAGATTTCCTGCAGCTCGCCCGAAGACCTATCAGAAGCGAGATTGGCAATACTCAATTAGCTGCTCTTACAACAAGTTCTGCTAATATTTTTCCAATTGAACTCACAAGGCATGGGTGGCCCAATCCACTCATGTTAAAAAGGAGCACCTTACAACGAATTGCCTATAGCTTGGATGGAAATAATTTACTTCGACATTACTGGAATGTACTAGATAAGACTTATATGAATACAATACAAAGTGATATTATTTTAGGTAATGTTAGAGAATTTAATTTTTCTTTTTTGAAAAATAAGGTCGATTGGACTGATCAGTGGCCACCTATAGATGTTGAAACCAATAATAGTTATACAATTTTACCCAACGCCATAAAGGTAACCATTATTTTTACTGACGATACCGAAATTTACCGATTAATTAAAATATCCAATGAATAATAATATTAAAGGCCATAACAAAGGTGTCGCCTTAATTACCGCTATGATGATTGTAGCCATTACTGGAATTATTAGTTCAAACTTGTTATGGGATAATATCTTAGATACACGGCGCACAATGACAACACTCAGTAGAGATCAGGGTGTGCAAATTGCACTGGGTGTTGAAAGCTGGATCTTAACTTTACTTAAAGATGATGCGGTCAATACAAAATCAGATCATTTAAAGGAATTTTGGGCAAAAGAATTACCTCCATTGCCGATTGATGGCGGTGAAGTTTTTGGAGAAATTACTGATCTCCAAGCTAAATTTAACGTGAATAATTTAGTCTCAAGTGATGGAAAAATCAATGAATATTCTCTGAATCAATTCAAACGCTTATTAAGCTTGCTAAACATCAATAATAATCTTGCCTCAGAGCTTATAGACTGGATAGATCCTGATCAATACCCAACATTTCCTGGTGGCGCTGAGGATGATGAGTATACAAAGTTAATACCTCCATATCGAACAAGTAATCAGCCAATGATTTCAATTTCTGAAATATTATCCCTTAAAACAATAACAAAAACCGATTACAGAGTATTAAAAAAATTCATTACCGCCCTTCCATCTCCAACAAAGATCAATGTTAATACAGCAGATCCATTAATCTTGGAATCTCTTGGTGACGGTATCACTAAAAATGATACTCAAAGACTAATAAAAGAAAGAGACCCTTCTGGATTTAATGATGCTGCAAACTCATTTAGATCTTTACTTCTTCCTGAGAATTTATCTAAGATAAGTGGCACAACTAATTATTTTCAATTAAAGCTTATAATAAGAATTGATACTGTCAGTATAACTATGTTTAGTGTCATAAAAAGAGATGAGAATGGAAATGCCGCTATTTTAAGAAGAAGTTTTGGGGTTATTTAATGACAAATAAAACTATAATTAGACTAAATGAGCATTCTCCAGAATACGCTGAATGGATTGAAGTTAGCGAGCAAGGAAGGCAAGTCAGTGAACCGCAATCAGGTCCATTAGAGGATCTCCCGGATAATCTTCGATCGAATCATATCCTTGTTTTATTACCAGGAATGGAAGCTACAACAACATTTTTAAAACTACCTATCAAATCAATGCAGAAAATTAGAGCAGCTATACCTTTTGCACTAGAAGAGGAGCTTGCTGGTGATATCAAAGATTTGCATTTTAGCTTTAATAAAATTAAGGATAATAATGAAATATCCGTGACATTAATTGCAAAAAAACGCCTTAATCATTATCTAAAACTCTTAGAAGAATCAAATATCAAATCATCTGTAATTACTTCAGAAGTTTTTGGTCTTGAAAAAATCAATAACACAATCACCATGATGATTGAGCCAGATAAAATTATACTAAACAATGGTTTGAACATAAATGTGGCTATAGAGAATAATAATTCACTGGATATCAAAAATATCATCAACCAAATAAAGAAGGATGGAGATTTCATCCAAATATATCTCAGTGAAGACATAAAGAACTATAATCAACTAGCAGATAAAATCAAAACAGATCAAGACAATATTGATATAAAGCTCATTCCAAAATACTCCATACAAAAACTATCACAGATTATAGTTACTTCGAATTTCGTAAATCTATTGCAAGGAAAATATGCAGTAAAAATTGATATTGCTAACTATTTTAGGCCATGGAAATACGTCGCAATCTTGATTATTACCCTTGGCTTCACTTCAATAGTCAATGAGGCGTTATTGTATAAAGAGCTTACTGAGCTTGAATATGATTTGGTTAATCGTTTCTCAAATGAATATAGGAAATTTGATCCGAAAGCACGCAATATTAGTGATCCACTCCGAATTATTTCGGCGCTCCAGAATAATGGTCCAATTATTCCAGAGGTTTCCGTATTTTTGAGCTCTCTAGTTAATCTAAGCGAAGCTTTGAGTAAAAATAATGCGACTATCAATACAATAACTTACCAGGATGACATTGTTAATATCCGCATAACTTCCCCAGATGTAGCATCTCTTGATAAAGTTCGGAGAAATATCAATCAAAATAGCAATTTTCAGGCCACCATTTTATCCACCAATCAAATTTCAAATAATATTGAAAGTCGACTCGAGCTCAGGTTGAGAGGGTCATGATAAAGCAAATTCAGGAGCTTCAGCAACGTGAATTACTTTTGTTGTTAATGAGTGGAATTTTTTTAATATTAATTTCAATCTATATGTTTATTTGGGAGCCTCTTAATCAGCAGAATCAATTAACTCAGACTAAAATTAAGCAGTATGAATGGTCGCTCGTTGAGTTGAAATATCTTGAACAACTTAATCAAGTCGCTGATGAAGTTGACACCACTATTATTGGAGCTGATCAACCACTGGTGGTCGTCATTGATATTGTACTCAGAAAATATAATCTCTATGAAAATCTTCAAAGAAGCCAACCTATTGGAAATAATACAATACGAATTGAAATCAATGAAGGTAACTTCAATAATATAATTCTTAGTCTTAATGAATTAGAAAGCGTATATAATTTAAGTGTTGACATGGCAAACATCTCCGCTTTACAAAATAATATCAACGGCAAAGTTGATGCGAGCATTACCCTTGACAGACTTTAGAAGCTTAATAAAAGGCAAAACCATTTTCCTATTGATCGTGGTTTTTTTGATCGGAGCAATTAGTAATTTTCCTGCAAAAGCATTTGTTCGCTACGTGCTACCAGCATCGATAATAGTCAATGGTACTAATGGTACAGTTTGGTATGGGTCAGCTAGTGAAGTATCCGTAAATAAGCTATTTCTCCGTGATATAAGATGGTCAATTAAGCCGATAATGCTCTTAAGTGGTAACTTAAGTTATAAAATATCGTTATACCCATTTAATGGAAAGATAGATGGATTGGTCAGTAGTAATTTTACTGGCCCACTAACATATCATGACATAAAAGGATCACTCTCTGAGGGGACATTATCTGAATTATTTCCATATTTAGGTATTGATGGTGAAATTAATTTAAATATTAACTCACTAAAATTAGTGAACAATCTTCCAGTGATGATGGATGGCAATATCAATATTATTAATCTCAAGATAAACGGACTATCAGATCAATCTATTGGCAATTATTTGCTTAAATTTGACCCAACAATTGATTCAATTATTGGTAGCATTGAAAGTGAGAATGCATTAATTGATGTAGCTGGTGTCATAAAACTTGAAACTGATGGCTCCTATGAGATTACTGGGGTTGTGTCACCAAATCAATTTACACCAGAAAAAATAATTGTGCTCCTGGGTTTCCTGGGCACACCAAATAATTTAAACCAACGTGATTTTCGCTTTGAAGGTAGGCTCTAAATTACGACTACTTTGAGAAGCTTGAAATTCGGAAAGTATAGCGCTACTTTTGGTTTACACTCTGAAAAATTCTCGTAAATCTTGGCATATTTATTTAATTGATCAGAGTAGCGTTCAATCTCGGAAGTCACAAAATCAGAAAGTCGACCTCCTTCATGAGTACTGGTTTTATAATCTATAACCCAATGTTGATCTTGATCATCAATGTATATTTTATCTATGATTATAGAGTGGCGTTCATCATTCCATAATCCAGTAATAGGAAGTTCAGAATATCCTCTCCCCAAAATATATTCATGATTAACTCTATCTTCGATAATATTAGTTATAGTCATCTTAACTCTCGACATCACATCATTTATTTGCTCATTTCTGACATAAAGATTTCTTGCCCAACAAATCAAAAGATCCTCATTAGAATGCATCTCAGCAATTGACGGCATTACGCCATGATTAAAAACCATATCCAACCAGCGGTGAACAATAACACCAACTTTTTTAGCATTCTCACCAACCCAAGAAAATTCAATATTATTTTGTTGTGATTTATTATTCATTAACTCATTAGTAATTATTTTTGGTGGCTCAACCCCAAAAGGTGATAAATATAAATGGTCTATTTTTTGTAATACAGGTTCGACATATATTGATGATGTCACTGTGTCAGAATCAAAGTTAATATTTTCAGTGCACATTTTTTTTTCATAAGTTAACTTTAGAGTTGGCCATAATCTTCCCAGTAAAGTAGATTTTGATGGAGTGGTTATGATCATACTTTCTTTGCTCTGCTTAACTGTGACATTACCAATTATATCAAGTGATTTGATTGCTCTGGTAAATGCAACATATATTAAACGATCTAACTCCAATAAGTTCCCATCTTTAATAGTGCTTTGAATATAAGAATGCAACTTATCATTCTTATTTGCACCAATGGGGCCAAAGATAATGTCATTTTGAGTATCGTCTGAATGCCCGGCAAGCCAATTAAGAATCAGTTTACTACTGCCTCTCGTGACCCGCCCTAATGAAGGTAAGATAACATGATCAAACTCTAATCCTTTCGCCTTGTGTATAGTCATGACATTGAGCCGAATATCTCCTGTATCGTCATTAGATACTCTTATACCATCGATTTTTTGCTCAAGTTCTGCAGGATCATCTAAATTACCAGAACACTCAATCTCTTCAAGCACAGTAAAGAATTTTTGAATATTTTCTAATTGGTCATCATTCTGAATTAATGCAGGACCATTGAGTCGATACCATACCAATTCAACTCGATCTCTCAGAGAATTAATACCATCAGGATCGATATAATTTAATATTACTTTCTTGAATTTGATCAGTACCTGCTGGCTCTTCTTTGAGAGCAGTTTAACTCTCTGGTCGTCATGAATTAGGTTCCAAACACTTTTAGAACTGGCATCTTTCACCAATGCAATTAACTCCAGCCAAGACAAGCCTATCATAGGACCCCTAAGTAAACTTAACCAAGCTGTTCGATCCATTCTATGAGATAACGCTCTAGTAATTGCCATAAGGTCTATTATTTCTGGTAAATCAGTCAATCGATCTATCTCAATCGCATTGTATTTAATTCCCTTTTGACGGAGTGACTCCAATAATAGAGTTAGTTGAGATCTTGATCTAACTAATATCGCGATACTGCCAGAAGTTGCCTCTAATTTATTATTAATTACAGATACCGTGTACCGTGACTCTTCATAGGCATCTTTGTTGTAAAGAGCATGGATATTATAACTACCTATCTCTCTATTGATAATCGCTGGAATAGCCTGAGTATAGGGAACAGAGCCTTTTAGTAAATCTTGATGAACTGGTAAAACTTTTTCAAAAGTTTCATTGAACTGATTTACTAATTTAGTTCCTGATCTATAATTATTTTTTAGAATTAGAAAATGAAGTGGGATACCCCCTATTCCGTGTTTCGTACTTAATAAAAATTTTGATACCTGTGCATTCCTAAACCTAAATATGGATTGCATTGGATCACCAACTAAGAATAAGGTCTTATCATCCTGATCATCCCAACCGCGAGTCACGGCCTCTATAAATTGGTATTGACGTAACGAAGTATCCTGCATTTCATCAATCAGCATGTGTTTTATTTTATAATCCATGCTCAACGCAAGCTCTGTAATAGACAGCTCATTACCTAACGCTAATCGAGCACAATCAGCCATTTCTATGTAATCTGCAATATTTTTAATAGCAAATATATTTTTAAGTTCAGCGACCACATTAGGTAATAATTTAATTAAACTAATTAATATATCCCATTGATCATCATCATAATAAGGTTCTGGAAGATACCTGATAGAATCTAAATTAGATCTTATATCGGGCAATTCTTGCATATTATTGATTATTTTCAGTATCGCTTCTTTTTCTTTTTTTGCTTCAGGTGGAAAACCATCTTTTACGGTTAATCTTTTCTTCCATGTGCCGGTCTTTGTGAGGAATAAATTACTTTGCAGGCACCATAAATCATTTTCCTCATAGGAGCTTAATTCTTGTAACGATATAGATTGTGACAATTGCAAAAAACTATCATCATCAATAGCTAAATAATCAAAAACTTGTTTCAAAGACTTCAAATAATCGTCCGGTAATGAGTTAATTAAAAGCAGTTGCTGATTTGTGATTAAATTTTGAATATTCTCTTCAAGCTGCTGCTTTATTTTAACTTCATTAGTTTTATCCAATGAAAATCCTGACCCCAGAATATCCATCCATTGATCTCTGGTACTAAGCATTGCTGAAAGATGATTGCAATATTGAGAGATATTTCCATCTAAATGAACAAGTAACTTTTCTGCATCAGAAATATCATCTTCGTATTCTGAAAGGTCATTTAGTGATGACTTTGCCGCGGCTTGATAGACATCTAACAATTCATGATCAGATACTATTTTTTTTCCAAATCCAAATTTTGACTCAATTGGTGATCTGTTTACAATTTCTGAGCATAAGGCATCCAGAGTTAAAATTTTCATGCGTTTGTGAGAATGTAACAACCCCCATTGGTATTTTTTATCAACTTGTAACACTTTTATTGCAAACTTATAAGTTTGAAGTTTATGATTAGCTTCAGGTTTGGTTTTAGTGTTGGCATTATTTATAGCTTCTAAAACTCGCTGCTTCATCTCGTTGGCCGCTTTATTTGTAAAAGTAATGGCCACCACCTCTTCAGGTTGCTGTGACTTAGTTAATAATTTCAGATATCGCTGAATTAGAAGTTCAGTTTTACCTGACCCAGCGGGAGCTTGAATGATAAATGATTTACTGAGATCCAATGCCTCCATCCTTGACTCTTGGTCACTTAATTGGCTTTTATTCAATATCAACATTTCATCGAGCCCTAATACGACTGAGTATTTGCAGATATCTTGACCGACTATTGATATCTAATTGAGTTTTAGAATTGATACGAGTATCTCCTGAGGAAATATTTTCAAGTATATCTTTGACTTCCTGTATTCCACTTTCAAGATTTGTAGATTTAAAGTTTTCTTTCATTGAGTTATTCAAATGATGCAAACCAACGGTATTTATATTCACTGTATTACGATCTTTGAAATTTATAAAAGATAGTGTTTCTGGCAGATATTCAAGTGCAGCTGCGTACACAAATAATTGAATATTTTTTATACTGCCATCTCTTTTTGTAATACTTTCTACGGTGCCTGTTTTGTAGTCAATCACATGAAATGATTTATCATGCAAAAGATCAATACGATCAACTCTTAATTTAACCTTTAGTTGCGCATGCGTGAGTGAAATTGATTTTTCTAACTCTACAATTTTGAAAAATTCCCTATGAATCTCACTAGATAAATAATTAAATAGAATAATTTTTATTCGGCTCTCTTCTAATACAAAAAGTTTTTTTAAAACACCATCATTACGAGCAATCTCCTTACTAAATATTTTTTTTGTTGCATCACGAATATACTGCTTCTTTTGAGATGCTGACCAAGATTTTATATCAGTTATACTGGGTTTATTTATGTACAATTCGGCAAGTGAGTCATGTAATAAGGAGCCCCTGAGTAATGGCCCAATACCACTTATGAATTTGTTGAGCGGTGTTACACCTAAACGCCCTTTAACGAACGCTGAGAATGGATCTGATAAATATGACTGAATTGTGCCAGTACCACCTTTTAACCTTTCAGAATGACTTGTTTTAGGTGGATCCTCGCTGATCTCGATTAAATTATTACCCAAAAATGGTTTAAGATACCAATCTGGATCGGGGTGATCATCGTAGTTAATAGACTCAAAATTTATCATGGTAGTTGCCTCCAATAAGAGGTCATTCTTACTCATGGCATAACTAAGAACAGGAGCTTTAGATCCAGACATTAATAATAATAATAATTCCTGCTGAACATCAAAAGACAATGAGGCATCATAATTTGGGATATCATAATTTTTTTGTACTTTATTTGATAGTAAGGGTATGGGCTTCATTTTCCGAGGCCAGGTTTCATGATCCATGCCAGATATCCATAAATGATCGAATTCGAATCCAGCTGCCTCCTCATATGTCATCACGCTGATATTATTATTGAATTGATCTACTTCGAATAGGGAATTTTCCATCGCAATCAAAAGACGATTAACTAAATAGGCAAAAGAAGTTTTTTTAAGAATGATTTGAGTAGTTTCCATCTCATTTATCAATTCATTCCAAGCGCCGATTAGTTGATTATCTAAATTGCATTTCTTTTCTATAGGGATCCAACCAATATCTTTTAAGTCAGAATTAATGTCTTCAAGCCAATCACGAATATATCGATGTGAGTTACCTGAAACATTACTTTTATAAAATACTTCGAGTTTATCTAATATTGTTAACTCACTCTCAAGAGCATCATCTTTAAAAATTTCTATATATTCACCAATAAACCAATCTTTATCTGGGTAAAGCCTCAATCTCTCTTCGAGTTTATATGAGCCTTCCGAGTGAATATTTTGAAATAATTTACTTCTTAGCAGGAGGCTTATTTCTCTGGAGGATAACTCATTGTGATACCACCTTAACAATAGAGAGGCTATATATATCATAGGATAAGTTATCAGATAGTCACTGCTTGAATGAATGAACTGAAAATGTTGCCGATCCTGCCTATATTGCCACCCAGGACTCAGACCTTCCATAATATATCTTTTAATTTTTCTTGATTGGTGATTATCATCGATCAAGATACCAATTCTTGATTGCGGTGCATCCATTAATTTTTTATAAGCCCAAGCGCCTACAGCACGAAATTCAGCAGACTGATCTTTGTAAGGATATATAACTGGATTATTATGTGGTTGTTTAACGCGAATATAGTTAATTGTTATATGAGTTTGCAAAACTGTTATCAACTCAGAAAGAACTTTTGGGGTTTTATAAAATCCAACAAGTGTAATTTCTTTTATATCAATTAGGCTGTCATGATTAATTAGATTATTCTCTAAAATATATCCTGCTAACATTGCAGGATGCAGCCAGTTGCGTTTTGTCAATTGACGTTCATATAAAGACAATATCTGTGAAAATAAATTTACTTCCGCTGTTTCATATAAATCAAAGTTTTCTCTTAAAGGTACGCAATAGTCAGATAAAATACGAAAGGATTGATCAGCCTCATCAGCGAGACGATGTTGATTCATGAGAGGATTATCATCAATCTCCTTAATACATTGTTCCCATAAGATTGAGGCAGTTCTATTGTTTATTAGAAGGGGGTTATCAGATATATTGCTTGAGAGAAAAAGCGTTTTTAACCAATCACGCCAATAAAAAATATGGGGAGAATTCCAAGCAAGTTTCTGATTTTCCTGTTGATCTTGATTAAAAATATATGTGAGTTTTTTAGCTAAACCACGAGATACAGTTAGGACAACCTGGTCATGCTTAATTTTTTCACTTAGCCATTGATAGCTGGTTTTACCTGATGTCATATAATTTCTTTATCGCGAAGCTCTTTTATTTGGTCCGAGGTATAACCCAAACATTCATTCAGTATTTCCTCTGTATGCTCGCCCAATGACGGCGGCGCTCTATCATATTTAACTTCGTAGTTAGAAAAATTGACAGGATTTGCTACGCTCGGTATTGACTGCTTATCCCCTCGATTAATATATCGAACCATATTCCTCTCAATCGTGTACTCATCATTAAATACCTGATTAAGATCATTAATCGGCCCACTAGGTATATTATTTTTTTTAAACAATTTTAACCAAGATGAAGTTGTATTCTTCAATAAAATTTCAGATAATAAAAAAACTAAATCATGTTTATTATCAATACGTTGTGAATTTTTTTTAAATCTATTTATTGTAATTTGGTCATTAATTTTCAGGCATTTCATTAAACTTTCAAATTGATTATCATTACCTACTGCGAGCATGATATGACCATCTTTTGTAATAAAAGATTGATATGGCGCAATATTCGGATGTCCGGTACCCTCTCTTTGTGGGATTTCTCCACCAATAAGGTAGTTCATATTTTGATTCGCAAGCCACGCAACTTGTGAATCGAATAATGGTATATTTATTCGTTGACCGGTGCCTTCATATTCTCTTCGATATAATGCCGCTAGAATTGCTGACACTGCATACATACCTGCCATGATATCTGTGATAGCAACGCCTACTTTTTGAGGACTGCCATTTTGCTCTCCTGTGATACTCATTAGACCCGCTGAAGCCTGTATCATCGCATCATAACCAGGCTCATAAGATCGTGAAGATTCTTCTGAAAAAGCTGTAATATTGCAATATACAATCTTATTGTTTATTTCGTTAAGTTGCGCTTGACTCAAACCATACCTATCAAGTGTACCCGGTTTATAATTTTCAATGACAACATCACATGAGGCTACAAGTTTCTTGATAATATTAGCACCTTCATCGGTAGAAAAATCACAAGTTAGTGAGCGTTTATTTCTATTAGCGGCAAAGAAATATGCAGCATCAGACTTTTCATTATCTTGATCAAGCCATGGTGGGCCCCACTTTCTAGTGTCATCTCCATTGACTGGCTTTTCAATTTTTATCACATCAGCGCCATAATCTGCTAATATTTGCGTCGCCCAAGGTCCCGCTAAAATTCGGCTCATATCGATTATCTTGATGCCTTCGAGTAATTTTTTACTACTCATTTTCAATTGGCCTTGATGAGTTAGTGATCCATTCACTCCATGATCCAGGGTAAAGTATTGGCTCCGGTAATCCTGCTAGAATCGCTGATATGATAAGATGACAGGCAGTTACACCAGACCCACAAGATGCACCCCATTCACCTGAATCACCAATATCTATATTATACTCATCCCAGATTTTTATAATATCATCTCTATTTTTCCAGCAGCCATCTGGTTTAAGGAAATCAGCAAATGGAACATTAATAGCCATCGGTATATGACCTGCAATTTTATCAATTGGTTCATTTAAACCATCAAATCTTGATTTTTCTCTTGCATCCAATAGTACAAATGGAATGTCGTCCCTCAGCCAGCTCTCTATTAATTGTGAATTCCAAATTTTCTTTGTTGCTCGAGATGCCTGGAAATCTCCAGGGTCATTTGATGATGGTGACGTTTCTAATTTATAATTCTCTTTTTTCCAACTCTCGATACCACCATCCAATATAAAAACATCTTCATGGCCCAACCATTTGAGAAGCCACCAGAGTCTAGCTGCTATTGCACTATTATTTGCATCATAAACTATAACTTGCGAATTATTTGAAATCCCCCAATCACGAAATCGTTGTGTCAATTTATCAATACTTGGTAACGGATGCCTACCAGAATATTGATTTATATTCCCAGCTAGATCTTCATCTAAATTTACGTATATCGCACCTGGTAAGTGACCAGCTTTATATTCATTTTGACCCATGCTTGAATCAAATAAAGAAAAACGCGTATCTATTACTATGTATTTACTATTGTTATAGTTTTTAAACAAATCTTTCGCTGTAATTAGTATTTTCTTGTTATTCATATTTTGTATCATAATGAAAAAATTTTACGAAATAAGCTTTATCTACTTGTACCCAAGTATACTCTCATAGACAATACCATTACTAAAAATTTATAAGGAAATACCGGTGAGAAAAATTATAGTTGGACTAAAGCGTGTAATTGATTACAACGTTCGCGTAAGAGTTCGCTCTGACGGCAGTGGGGTTGAAAAAGAAGGGGTTAAAATGAGCATAAACCCATTTGATGAGATTGCATTGGAGGAAGCTTTAAGGATCAAAGAGCAAGGTAATGCAGATGAAGTTATCGTCCTGTCAATTGGTAGCATCGAATCACAACAACAACTGCGAACAGGCTTAGCAATGGGTGCTGATAGAGCAATACTAGTCAACTCTGAAAATGCTAGTGACCCACTAAGCATATCTAAAGTTTTCCAAAAAATTATTGATCAAGAAAATCCAATTTTAGTTTTACTAGGTAAACAAGCTATTGATAATGATAATAATCAAACAGGGCAAATGCTGGCTGCACTTTTAAATTGGCCTCAAGCAACATTCGCATCAGAAGTTAAAATTAATAATGATTCTGCAACAGTTACCAGAGAAATAGATTCTGGATTGGAAACCATTTCTATAGCACTGCCAGCTATCATCACGGCCGATTTGAGACTCAATGAACCAAGATATGTAAAACTACCAGATATTATGAAAGCTAAGAAAAAACCATTAGATGTAATTAATTTTGATGACCTAAGCATCACAATAAAAAATACCATCAAGACTGTCAATACGGAGCCACCAGAACAAAGGCAAAAAGGTATTATGGTTGAAGATGTGTCAGCACTTGTAAATGAACTTAAAAATAAAGGTCTCGTTTAATGAATAAAATATTAATAATCGCAGAGCATAATGGTATTGAAATAAATAGCAGCACCAGTAAATGTGTTTCATGTGCAGCTAACATACCTGATAGTCAAATTGATATCGCTGTATTTGCAAAAAATGGTGATGAGTTAGCTAATCAAGCATCAAAAATATGTAATACAAATAAAGTAATACTTATTGATAATGATCACAATGAAAACGCCTTAGCTGCGGTTATTGCACCTCAAATCAAAGCTATTGCAAATGACTATACTCATATCTTTGGTCCATCAACGACATTTGGTAAAGATATCATGCCGCGTGTCGCTGCACTAATAGACGTAAATCAAATTAGTGATATTATGGAAGTTCTAGATTCCCATAAGTTCAAAAGACCCACATATGCTGGTAATGCTATCCTTACAGTTGAGGCTGATATAGCAGAAACTGTAGTAGCTACTATAAGAACCGCTTCGTTCTCAGCTGCCACAGTTGATGGAAATGCGGTAATTGAAAACGAAGCACTTGAAATCGAGATACCTAGCCATACTCAGTATATTTCTCTCCATTCAGGAAAGTCAGATCGCCCTGATCTTCAAACCGCCAAGAAAGTTGTTTCAGGTGGAAGAGCGTTAGCAAGTGAAGAGAACTTTAAGATTATATATGATCTGGCAGATACCCTTGATGCTGGTGCAGGAGCATCTCGAGCTGCTGTAGATGCTGGATACGTACCCAATGAAATGCAAGTTGGTCAAACTGGTAAAATAATTGCTCCAGACCTGTATCTTGCAATTGGAATATCAGGTGCAATACAACACTTAACTGGAATTAAAGATGCTGGAACAATCGTTGCTATCAATAAAGATGAAGATGCACCTATTTTCGAGGTTGCTGATATCGGCTTGGTTGGCGATTTATTTAAAGTAATTCCTGAGCTTCAATCGGAGTTAAAAAAATAATCTATAGCTCTCTAAGGACAGAATCGGCTTTACTGACTTCTATTTTACCTGGTTCTTCGATCATAAGATTAGTAATAATTCCATTTTCAGCAATTATAGCGAATCTTTTGCTGCGAATTCCCATACCAAAATTACTGTTATCGTTTTCTAAACCGAGTGCAGCCGAATATTCACCATTACCATCAGCAAGCATGATGATCTTATCACCAACGTTCTTATCTAGTCCCCAAGCATGCATCACGAATACATCATTAACGGACATACAAGCAATAGTATCTACTCCTTTTGCAAAAATTTCACTCGCTTGATCCGTATAACTAGGCAAGTGATTGAGTGAGCAACCTGGTGTGAATGCCCCAGGCACAGCAAATAACACAACTTTTTTATCGCTACATAATTCATCAACTGTAATTTTAGCTGGCCCATTATCAGTCATAACATTGAAACTACCAACGGGAAGTTTGTCACCAACTTTAATTGTCATTAATTTATCTCCATTAATTATAATATTTTATTTTCTCAACATTCATTTTCAGCAATATGTACTATCAGACCATCAAGTTCATTTGTAACCTCAATTTGGCATG
This sequence comes from uncultured Woeseiaceae bacterium, assembly GCA_902512585.1. Taxonomy (GTDB): domain Bacteria; phylum Pseudomonadota; class Gammaproteobacteria; order Steroidobacterales; family Woeseiaceae; genus SP4260. The sequence continues at coordinate 37,151 of CABXJW010000002.1, forward strand.
TTAGGCGACTATTATCACGTCGCTCATATGCTGCATCTAGCATGCTATCTTCCATGTCATCCATAGCAGGTAATTTGGGTAACCATTCTTGATCTACGTAAGCATGACATGTAGCACAGGCACAAGCTCCACCACATTCAGCAGGTATTCCATCAATGTCGTTGTTCACGGCACCCTCCATGACTGTATAGCCTTGATCAACTTGAATCTCATGGCGTTCACCATCCGCTGTAATGTAATTTATTTTTGGCATGTATGATCCTTTATTGCATAAAAAAGAACCATACATTGCATGGCTCTTTTATACTTTAAATTAACTGAATATATTAAGGTTATTCTATATTCTTGCCGCCCTAGCTTCAGCTCTTCTTTTTGCAAGATCCTCAGCTTGTTTCTTGGCAGCAATTTCAGCAAGTTCAATTTGTTTGTTTCTGGCAATATCGCTTTCAATAACTGCTATCCATTGACCAGATATCCTTTTTGACCTTTTAGATTTGCTCGCGGCTTTAAACGCCTCTATTGCGTCATTATATTCTTTTTCATTATATAGGCACATTCCAAGGGAGATTTGTGCATTGTCCGGACTTTTAATTTTACCCTTCTTAAGTCCTGCTCTTACCGATTTAGCGCACTCATCATAACGAGCTAGATTTAGATATGCATTTCCCAACCTAAGATCAAGCTCACCTTCATCAGATAACTTAGCTGCCATTTTCAATGCTGGTATAGCCATTTCATCTTCAGATGCTAAGGTAAATGCTTGCGACATCAGTCTATAATTCTTTGCGTTACCTTTAACACGACCATTTTTGATTTCCTTATCAAGAAGGGTTGCTGCTTTGAATGGAACTTCTGCTTGCATAAACAATTGCGCCATAGTAACTATTTCAGCTTCTTTCTCCAATAAGCCTTGAGTAAACGCAGCATCATAAGCGTAAATTAGATTTTCATCTTCGCCTAATTCAGTGTAAGCCCCAGCGAGAGAAAACCAATATCTTTTTTTCGGCCAATTCATTAATAGTGTTTTTTGAATGTCTCTAACTTTATTAAAGTTCTCTTGTTGAAAATATGCGAAATTCAAAAGAACATACCAATCTTCTTTTGGCATAGGTTCTGTATTTGCTAATTTAGTAGCATTTACAAGTTTTTCCTGAGCAGTCGCAATTGCTAACTCCTCTCTTGCTTTTTTCAATTCAGCTTGAGCAGCTATAAGTGCTGCTTGACGTTGAGCTTTTTTTCTTCTCACATCTACCACCATAGCAGTCTCTATGGGCTCAATCATCTCCTTATATCTTTCTATTTGATAGAGATTTTGAGCATATAAAATATATGCAGGGGCCGGTGGATTTATCTCTAAAGTAAAATACTCTTCTATTAACGAAATAGCTTTTAAATAATTTTCCTCCATTGTATGGAGTTGTGAAAGAGTATAAATTGTTGTTTTTTTGATCTGCTCTTCAATGCTCGGTATTCTCAACATTTCCTCATATGCTTTCATAGCGCGAGGAATATCTTCCATATTGTAATATACAAAACCGAGATAATTCATTACATTTTGGCGCTCATACTCGCTCAATTTTGAGCTTGCTCGTAATGTGTTTAGTATTTTCAAAGCTGTGTCATTGTCTTCAGCTTCCATTGCTTCTTGAGCTCTAGTAATCTTTTCGTAGACACTCTTACTTACAGCCTGAGATTTCTTGGTTTGCTGCTTATCTCTTCTATCTCGCTCTGTTTCTTCTGAGTTAGCTTGTGCGAAAACACCTGAAACCAATAACAATGACGCGATTATTATAGTTAGCGATTGTTTAATAATACTCATGCTTTGTGACATACTTTGTCCTCTATACTATATTCTATTTCAAATTTGAGCTTTCTAATCTTCTATCTTGAAAGTAATTCTGGTTCTTACACCAGTCACCGTTTGCGGAACTCCATCCACAACTCTAGGCTTATATTTAAATTTTAACACCGCTCTTTGTGATGAACGATCAAACAAAGAGCTAGTACAATAGTCAGCAACTGGATCTTGTGTTGTGCCAGCAGGTGTTACCGTAAAACTCATGTCGCAATATCCTTCTAGATTCCTGGATAAAGCTCTAGCTGGATATATTGGTGCTACCCTCACAATAGGAAGATAATCACCCTCAGCGATATTCATTCCACCTGGGCCACCAATATTTAGGTCATTTCCGACCGAAGGAGGAGGAATATTTATAGTTGGGGCATTTGGATCAACACTATCCATATCTTGTGGTGGCATCTCCTGTGGCACTTCAGGTGGTTTTGGTGGTTTCTCAGGTGTTATATCCTCAGTGTTGATATTTTCATTCCTTCGAACCCTTACAAATTCTAATAAATGCCTATCACGTGGCTCAGTTAATGCACTTTTACCTGATGCAATTAATAAATGCATCACAAATAATAGACTTACAGTTATTGCCGATCCAACTAATATAGATATAGCATATCTTGCGTACATTCACTCTACCCCTTCGGCTAGTTATTAGCCGCGATTGATACGTTATAGACTCCTGCTTGCCTTGCAGCATCCATTACGACAACTAACATTTCATTGGTTGATTTTTTATCTGCTTGGATGACCACTGAGCCTTTCGGATTTTCTGCATGCATTCTTTCTATATTTGCTCTAACTGCACGCGGATCGATTAGACGCCTATCTATCCATATTTCATCATTTGGGCTAATTGCAATTAATATATTGGCATCTTCAACTCTTTCAGATGTTGGAGCATCTGGTCTATTGACATCAATACCAGCCTCTTTAATAAATGATGCGGTTACAATAAAGAAAATCAACATAATAAATACCACATCCAACATAGGCGTTAGATTGATTTCATTTTCTTCTTCTTCTTGCCCAAGACCTTGATTCGATTTACGCATATTCTTTACCTTTAGTGATCCATAGTAAGTGAGTCTTCTAAGAACTCAACTTCCCTTGCTGCACGCCTTGTCAATAATGTAACAAGAAGTACTCCCGATAATGCACCAACCATGCCAGCCATAGTTGGAACAGTAGCTTGCGATACCCCTGCAGCCATTGCCCTAACGTTACCAGAGCCAGACACAGCCATAACTTCAAACACTTTAATCATACCTGTCACAGTACCCAATAATCCAAGAAGCGGGCATAGAGCTACCAATGTTTGTATCATAGGAATTGAGCCATTTGTGGCCATTTCAAACCGAGAAATCATACCTTCTCTTATCTGATGGGCATGCCAAGAACTCCTTTCGCTCCTGGCCTCCCAATTCGCCTTAATACCACTTGCTAATTCAGTCATAGTTGACCGAAAATACATCAAGCGCTCTAGAATTAATACCCACATTAGAAATATCGTTACCGCTATCCACCTAAGAACGTTACCACCGAGGTATAAAAAATCGATAATTGCGTCCCAAGAGTCATATAACCAATACATAATTACTCCTAATTTATATTAATTATTACTTTCTTGATGGTTAGCTACAATTCCAGCACTTTGTGACTGCAGTATATTCACAATTTTACGACTTTGACCGCTAACTAGCGTATGCAACAGAACCATCGGTATCGCAACGACAAGACCTAGTACAGTTGTCATTAGAGCTTGTGAAATACCACCCGCCATTAGTTTAGGATCTCCAGCACCATATAGTGTGATTACTTGGAAAGTTTTTATCATTCCAGTCACTGTTCCTAATAATCCCATTAAAGGTGCTACTGCTGCAATAACCTTTATAAATAAAAGCCCTTTTGTAAGGTCAGGCATTTCTTTTAAAGCTGCTTCATGGAGTTTAAGCTCAACTGTTTCAACATCAGCGCCTTTTGCCTCATCATAAGCTGATAATACTCTACCAAGTGGATTGTCCATTGAAGCAGATTGCCTATCAAGCTGTGCAGTTACATTACGACTATCTTTAGTTAGTCCTATCCAACGCCAGATAGCAATTAATAAACCGACAATACCTAATGCAATGATACAATATCCTACAATACCACCTTGATTAACCCTTTCTGTGAGTGTCGGTGATTCAACTAATAGAGCTAGAATACCACCTCTTGTAACATCTAGACCAAAACCTACATAACCATCAGAAGCTTCCATAATATCTTCAGCTGATCCTGTGTATTGAGACTGTTCAGGCTGTCTTTGCAGCTCTGTAACATTCCCAGTTGTACTATCATATTGAAGATAACCATCTTCGAACACTAGGTTGAATACGCCAACTCTCACTACGTCTGATGTAACTCTTTCACCATCTGCAGTAGCATACTCGGTAGTAAACTTAACAATTTTTCCTTGTTCAGTAATTTCCCTCTGAAGCTCATACCAGAGCCCTTCTATATCCTGGATTGATGCAAGACTGTTCGCGCTGGCCATTTTACTGCCAAGCTCTACAAGGAATGATTCTCGATTTGGGAACTGAATGTTGGTTAGTGATCCATTGAATCTTGTTTGGGCATCGCCAGATACAGTTTGAAGTACTCCAAACAACTCTTTAAGAGCACCCAACCTCTTATCTAGTGCAGCTCTTGCATCAACAATCAATTGTTGGTTCTTAGCAAAAGTGGTTTCTAGATCTTCACTACGATCTTCTTCTCGTTTTCTTTCAGATCGTGCATCATTTAATAGTTTTTGTTGAGTGTTTCTATCTGCTTGGAAACGCGATTCTCTTTTTTGAGCTTCAACTGAATCTCGAGCTTGCCCTTGCTCTATCTGTCTGAGCAATTCACCCATAGATGACGCATCTTCTTGAGCATTAGCTAATCCTGTTGTTGCAATCAATACAAATAATAATGTTGTTAGATTTTTCATTTATGAATCCTCCTTTGCAGCTTGAAGCGGGATAAGCATAAGTTCTGGTGCAATGAGCTGTCTAGCCATTCTAAGACCTTTTCTTATCTCTGCACGATGCTCATCATCAACGACCCATGCGCCTTGATCAACATCCCAAATTCCAGTTATAGATGAGTCATCTGATTGAAAATACAAGCCAATCCTCCCAACTCTCAACATATTATAATCACGAATTCCGAAATCACCGCCGAGATCTAGTGATTGCTTATAGAATTCTGCAGATGAGCCATAATCTAATTCAATTTGATAGGCTTCCATCACTTTGCGGAACTTTTCAGCAACACTGACATCAGAGCGCGACATTAATAACTTAAGACCATCTACACGATTTACTCGCTCTTCTAATAAGAAAGGTATATCCAATGCAACTGATTGATCTAACCCATCGATCATTCTCTCCATTAATGGAAAAATTTGACGATTGATAACATCTACTTGATCCATTGAAATTTCAATATCCTCTAACGTAGCTTCTTGACCCTGCACTTGAGCTGTCATAAGACGATTGTAGACTTTTAGGCCATCGATCTCCTTGTTAATTGCTCGGTACTGATCTGTAAGAGTTCTAGTGCCCTCAACTTTCTCATTTATTCTTTCTTGTGAGGCTTGGGCCAGTTGTAGTCTTTTTGCATCAGCTTTCAGAACATCATCTACTGTTTGACCAAATAATGAACCTGACATCAAGACAAGACTAATTGTCATGAGTCTGCATTTACTTGCCAAACTATTATTTATGCACCGTTTCATGGGCACTCCTTAAAGTTTATTAAAATTATCTAATACCCTTACTTAATATAGATGTAAGTGCATATATTTCGTTGCTACATTGTATTATGTTTTTTTTTGATCATAAATCAAGTGCGAAAGAAGAATAATTAGATTTAAATTGAAAATTAATTGATCCCCTCTAGTGACTTGACCTACTTTTTCAACGTGGCTAAGAATACCATAATAAAAATTTATCGCTAGTACTTAAAAAAGTTACTTTTTTAACAATATCTGATTCGCTATCTCTAGTTTTCCAATTTGCGCTAAGTGAACTTCATCAGGACCATCTGCTAAACGTAAAGATCTTGCTCCTGCCCATGCATTGGCCAGGCCATAATCATCACTTACACCGCCACCTCCATGTACTTGTATTGCTCTATCTATAACTCCCAAAGCCATGTTTGGAGCAACTACCTTAATCATAGCTATTTCCTTGCGTGCTATTTTATTACCATGCTTATCCATCATATCAGCCGCTTTCAAAGTAAGTAACCTCGCTTGCTCGATTTCAATTCTTGATTTTGCAATCATTTCAAGAATTACACCTTGTTGAGATAATTTTTTACCAAACGTTGTTCTTGTGTCTGATCTGAAGCACATTTCATTGAGCGCTCTCTCCGCCATGCCAATCAATCGCATGCAATGATGAATCCTTCCCGGCCCAAGTCGTCCTTGTGCAATCTCAAAACCTCGCCCTTCACCAAGTAGGATATTAGTTTTTGGTACACGAACATCTTTAAATTGTATCTCTGCATGGCCATGAGGCGCATCATCATACCCAAAAACTTTTAGTGGTCTAACTATAGTTATACCTGGAGAGTCCATGGGTACTATTATCATAGATTGTTGAGAATGTTTCGGTGCGTTAATATCTGTCTTGCCCATAAAAATCAGCACTTTACAACGCGGATCCATCGCTCCAGAAGTCCACCATTTATGACCATTTATTACATAATAATCGCCATCTGATTTGATAGTTGATTCAATATTTGTGGCATCCGATGAAGCTACATTTGGTTCTGTCATTGCAAAAGCAGATCTTATTTCTCCGCTTAATAGAGGCTCCAGCCACTTATCTTTTTGTTCTTTGGTGCCATACCTAACCAGCACCTCCATATTTCCGGTGTCAGGGGCTGAGCAATTGAAAACCTCTGAGGCTATGAGTGATCGCCCCATTATTTCGGCAAGAGGAGCGTACTCAAGATTACTTAATTGCGCACCATGCTCGCTCTCTGGCAGAAACAAGTTCCACAATCTCTCTTTTTTTGCCAAGATTTTTAGATCTTCGATAATGGAGGGAACTTGCCAACGATCTTCGTTGCTATTGATCTCAGAAAAAAAAGTGGCTTCGTTTGGATAAATATTTTTATCCATAAAGCTTACCAAATGATTACTGAGTGTTTTTACTTTTTGCGAATAATCAAAATTCATAATTTTTACCTGAGAAAGTACATAACAATCAAATATTCTTCATATCAAAAGAAGTTATGATAACCACAATAATACAGTTAATCATTACATATGTAGATCATTATAATAATGACTCATTAATACTTGCTTCTATTGGTATAATTAAATGCGGCTATCATTAGTTTTGTTTTACACTCAAATCTTAAAAGCAATTAGTTTCTATTTGAATAAAATCTCAAAAAAATATCAAAGATTATTCATCGACAAGGTTGACATCAAAACCCCCATACAACATCATTTATATATATTTATGAGGCAAATAGTAAATAAAACAAATTTAATTAAATTAAATAAGAGCTCTATTCTTAGTTCATTGCTATTATTACTCAAAAGGAAGTTACGGGAAGTATAGAATTAACAAACAACCTATTAACCCCGCATTCATAAATAGGAATAGTGGGGTTTTTTTTAAGATCAAATAATTTTAATTAAGCTAATTTCAAGTAATAAAAGAGGAAAAGCGAGCAATGCAAATGTATTCTGAAAAAGATGTAGATTCATCAGTATTAATGGGTAAAAAAATAGCAATCCTTGGCTATGGAAGTCAAGGTAGAGCACATGCGCTTAACCTTAAAGACAGTGGCCATAATGTTGTTGTTGGGTTACGCAAAGATGGACCGAGCTGGAAAAAAGCAACTGCTGATGGATTGAACGTTGAAGAGCCAAAAGACGCTGTTGTTGATGCGGCCATCACAGCATTTCTAACTCCTGATTTAACGCAAGAGCAGCTGTATAAGGATATTGAAAATTCTTTGAATCAAAACTCAGCAATCTTATTCGCGCATGGATTTAATATTCATTACAAGCAAATCAAGCCACGTGAAGATCTAGATGTTTTCCTAATCGCACCAAAAGGTCCTGGTGGTTTAGTAAGAAGACAGTACCAAGAAGGACACGGTGTTCCTTGTTTGGTGGCCGTTGAGACAGATCAAACAGGATCTGCGCTGAACTTAGCACTTAGTTATGCTCATGGGATTGGAGGTGCGCGTGCAGGTGTTATCGAAACAACTTTTGCCGAGGAAACAGAAACAGATTTATTTGGCGAGCAAGCTGTATTGTGTGGTGGTGCCACAGAGTTGGTAGTGGCTGGATATGAGACGCTTATAGCAGCAGGCTACCAACCTGAAGTTGCTTACTATGAATGTATGCATGAATTAAAACTTATAGTCGATCTTCTTCATGAAGGTGGATTGAAAAAAATGCATGAATTTATAAGTGATACAGCGGCCTATGGTGATTTAGTTAGCGGTCCAAGAGTTATTGATGAGCATGTTAGAAATAAAATGAAAGATGTATTAACTGACATTCAAGACGGAACATTTGCAAATAATTGGATAAACGAGAATAAAAATGGTCAGCCAGAATTTAAAAGAATGATGAATGAAGATCTAAATCATTCTATCGAAGAAGTAGGTTCAGATCTCAGGGGTCGTATGGATTGGCTAGAAAATTAATATTACAACTTTGGAAAAATAATGAGTTATAAAGGTGGAAAATACATATGGCATAACAATCAGATGATTGATTGGAATGAAGCAAAAGTTCATATTCTCTCGCATGCGCTTCATTATGGATCATCTGTCTTCGAGGGTATAAGGGTTTATAAAACACCAAATGGATTAAAAATATTTCGTCTGGATGACCATATCCAACGTTTATATAATTCTGCAAAAATATACAGAATGCCAATTCCATTCACGAAAAATGAAATAAACGACGCCTGTAAAGAATTAATCAGAAAAAATGAACTTAATAATGGAGCTTATATTAGACCTATTGCTTTCAGAGGTTATGGTGAGATAGGTCTAGCGCCAAAAGATGATCATCCAGTAGATGTCTCAATTGCGGCCTGGGAATGGGGAACCTATCTCGGTGCAGAAGCTCTTGAAAATGGCGTGGATGTTTGCGTCTCGAGTTGGCAAAGAGTCGCACCAAACACCATTCCAACACAAGCAAAAGCTGGTGGTAATTATCTATCAAGTACTCTAATAAGTACTGAAGCAAAACGCCTTGGCTTTGATGAGGGTATTGCATTATCAACGGATGGTATGGTTAGTGAGGGAGCGGGTGAAAACTTATTTCTCATAAAAGGTGGAAATATTTATACTCCTCCCGCGTCATCAGGAATCCTAACAGGAATAACAAGAGATACTGTCATCAGACTATGTGAGACAGCTGGTATAAACGTAAAAGAACAATCTATTACTCGCGAATCGCTATATCTTGCAGATGAAATATTCTTTACAGGCACTGCAGCTGAAATAACACCAATAAGATCAGTCGATAGGATCATTATAGGTAATGGTAAAAGAGGAGCCATGACATCAGAATTGCAAAATAAATTCTTTGGTTTATTTTCAGGAGACACCAAGAATTATGATCATTGGCTAGAAAGTGTTTAGTATTTTTAATAAAAGTTACTACTAAGATAAAACAATGCTATCTGAAAACGATAATACCCTCTTTGAGAATGTCTGGTTAGAACACGAAGTTAGGCCAGAATCTAAAACAAATCCTGCAATCATTTACATTGATCTTCATTTAATACATGAAGTCACAACCCCTCAAGCATTTTCACTTTTGAGAGAAAATAATCTTAGTGTGAGAAAACCCAATCTAACCATAGGTACAATGGACCATTCCACACCAACATTACCTATTAATTCCTTCAAAGATATTGAAATCGCTGGAAAAGATGCGGCAAATCAAGTCAGAACAATGATGCAAAATTGCCATGATTTTGGAATTGAGTTATTTGATTTTGACAGCAAAAACCGTGGCATAGTTCATGTCATAGGGCCAGAGCTCGGACTAACACAGCCAGGTAAAACTATTGTTTGTGGGGATAGTCATACAAGCACTCATGGTGCTTTTGGTGCCCTAGCCTTCGGTATAGGTACTACTGAAGTAGGTCATGTCTTAGCGACCCAATGCTTACTTCAACGAAAACCAAAAACATTACTCATCGAAGTGAATGGAAAACTACAAAAAGGTGTTACCGCAAAAGATTTAATCTTAGCAATTATTGGTAAAATTGGTGTTGCCGGAGGAACTGGCTACGTATTGGAATACACTGGTGAAGCCATAAGAGCGATGGACATGGAGGCCAGAATGACTATCTGTAACATGTCCATCGAAGCTGGGGCCAAGTCCGGTATGATTGCACCAGATGATATCACATATGATTATCTTTATGATTGTCCGAGATCACCAAAAGGTAAGGATTGGGAAACAGCATTAATGAGATGGAAATCACTCCCTAGTTCAAGCAACGCATCCTATGATAAAAAAATAAGTATTGATGCTAATAAGCTCACGCCAATGATTACGTTTGGCACTAATCCTGGAATGGTAGTAGGAGTCAATGACCCTATTCCTGAAAACTCCAGTGATAGTAGCTTCAATAAAGCTATAAAGTACATGCAGGTATCGCCAGGCAAACCTCTGAATGAAGACCCTGTAGACGTAGTATTCATAGGTAGCTGTACGAATTCAAGGCTAAATGACCTCAAAGCTGCGGCACTAATATTAAAAGATAAAAAAATTGCAAATGATGTCACAATGCTCATCGTCCCTGGTTCACAAAAAATTAAATATGAGGCAGAGGCTCTAGGTTTACATGAAATCTTTTTGGCCGCTGGAGCTGAATGGAGAGAATCAGGTTGCTCAATGTGTCTTGGTATGAATGGTGACACAGTTGAATCAGGCAAATTAAGCATTAGCACCAGTAATAGAAATTTTGAAGGTCGCCAAGGAAAAGGTGCGAGAACAATTTTAGCCAGCCCATTGACAGCTGCAGCATCAGCAATAGAAGGAAAAATTGCTGATCCTAGAAAATATATAGAGTAACCCAATGAAACCTATAACTTCCATTAAATCTAAAACTGTATCGTTACAAACAGCAGATATAGATACGGATCAAATTATCCCAGCACGCTTTTTAACAACAACTTCTCGTGAGGGACTTGGTGATAAACTTTTCCATGACTGGAGATATAATGAAAATGGTGAAGAAAATCCAAATTTCCTACTAAATAATAAAGAAAACAAACAATGTGAAATACTACTTGCTGGAGATAATTTTGGATGTGGATCATCTCGTGAACATGCTCCATGGGCTTTAATAGATTATGGTTTCAAAGCAGTAATAAGCTCTAAAATTGCTGATATATTCAAAAGTAATGCCCTAAAAAATGGCTTACTTCCAATCGTTGTAAATAAATTGATTCTAGAAGAGCTAATGAATAAATCTGGTGAAACGCTTCTCATTGATATTGAAATGTCTAAAATCATCACGCCAAGTAACATTGAAATTAAATATGAAATTGATGAGTTTTCTAAATACTGCATCATTGAAGGTATTAATCAGCTTGGTTACATACAACGCCACAATAAAGTAATTGAAAAATTTGAGGAAAAGAGAATATGGACGCCTTAATAACCCTCTTACCTGGAGATGGCATTGGTCCTGAAGTAGCCCAATCTGGAAAGAATGTGCTTGCAAGAATAGGACAACAATTCGGTCATAATTTTACCTTTTCAGAACAATATATAGGTGGTTCGGCAATAGATCATTGCAATGATCCATTACCATCAAATACCATCTCTAGCTGTAAGGAATCAGACGCAGTTATTCTTGGAGCTGTAGGAGGTCCTAAGTGGGATAATCCCAATGCTAAAATAAGACCTGAGCAAGGTTTATTGGGTTTAAGAGCAGTCTTAAAAGTTTTTGCCAATATTCGTCCCGTTCAAATTATACCTTCATTGTCCAATGCTTCCCCGCTAAAAGAGGAATTGCTTAAGGATATAGATCTACTTGTTATACGAGAGCTTACAGGTGGGATATATTTTGGAAAAAAAGAACGCACAAAAGAGTCTGCATCAGATTTATGTATATACCAAAAATATGAAATTGAAAGAATAATAAGAATTGCGGCCAATTTAGCAAAAGCAAGGAAGAACAAGCTATGCTCGGTTGATAAAGCAAATGTTCTCGAGACCTCGAGACTCTGGCGTGACGTAACTACAAACCTATTAGCTAATGAGTTCCCCAATACCAATGTAGAGCATTTATTGGTTGATGCGGCTGCTATGTATTTAATTAGTCGCCCAGCTGACTTTGATGTAATAGTCACTGAAAATATGTTCGGTGATATTCTTACTGACGAAGCATCAATGTTAGCCGGATCGATGGGAATGCTACCTTCAGCTTCGATTGGTGATGAGAAAGTAGGTTTATATGAACCAATTCATGGATCTGCACCAGATATTGCTGGAAAAGGTATTGCAAATCCTTGTGGAATGATTGGAAGTATAGCTTTATTGCTCAGGCATAGTCTGAACCTTGAGGAAGAAGCAAAACTCGTTGAAGATGCAATTTACAATACAATCGAAAATGGAGCGAGAACTGCTGACCTTACAAAAAAACAAAATAAAGCTCTAAGCACAGTCGAGATGACACAAAAAATTATTGATAATTTAGAATTTTAAAAATACTGTATATATGGATATCAAGAAATACGTAAGGCCAGAAGTACTGAACTTACCAACTATTAATGCACCTGATATTAGTGACGGAATGATTCGTTTAAATGCCAATGAATCGCCGCAGTATCCCTGGGGTGATAAAAGTTCGAACCTCAATAGATATCCACCAATTAGACCTTCTACTCTTACTCATAAAATGGCAGAATTTTACTCAGTTAGTATGGATGAAATTTTAATATCAAGAGGAAGTACTGAAGCCGTTGATATAATTATTAGAACTTTTTGCAGACCTAATTTGGATAGGATACTAATAACTCCACCAACATTTGATATGTATCAATTCTTTGCAAATTTAAATTCGATAGCGGTTTGTGAAACTCCCCTCCTCCAAGAAAATAAATTTGAATTAAATGTAAGTGATGTGATTAATTCTATTAAACAAGAAATAAAATTAATTTTTTTATCTTCTCCAAATAATCCGTGTGGAACATCCGTAAGTAATAATGATGTTATCAAAATTCTTAATGCAGCTAATGACAAAGCCTTAGTGGTTCTAGATGAGGCCTACATTGAATTCAGTTCACATCAGACAATGATTAATATGATTAATGATTACCCAAATCTAATTATTCTTAGAACGCTTTCAAAAGCTCATGCACTTGCTGGAGCAAGATGTGGCGCCATGATTTCTAATAATAAAATAATAAGTATATTACAAAAGATTTTGCCACCATTTTCCTTCTCTATACCAAATATAGATCAAATAGAGTCAGTTTTATCCTCAAAAAATATAGATGCAGCTCAACATCAAATTGAAACAATAATTCAAGAAAGAATTAGATTAGTTGAAGAGCTAAGAAAATTAAAATCCGTTGATCAAATTTGGAGTAGTGATGGTAATTTCATAATGATAAAGTTCAATAACCTGGAGCTTGCAGTTAAAGCTCTGAACAAACAAAATATCTTGGTTGGCTTACTAAAAAATAATTCAGCATTAACTCAGTGCGCGAGGATTACTATCGGTACAAAAAGTGAGAATAACTTATTATTAGAAACTCTAAGAGATTTAGTGTAACTAAATCATCACCTCATTAGGAATATCTCTTAAATTATAATTAGAAGCCATTGATCGAACATAAGCACCAGTATTAGTTATTAAAATAGTATCTTCCTCATTGGAAAGTGGAAATCTTCTATCATTACCAAGTTTATCTCCAGATTCACAAATAGGGCCAACAATGGAGACTAATTCAGACTTTGGTTCAAAATATCTCGATAGATTGACAATATCATGAAAAGCATCATATAAAGCCGGTCTGATTAATGTGTTCATCCCAACTTCAACACCAATATAAGATTTCTCACCTTTCTTTTTTAACTGGGTTACTTTTGTAAGTATAACACCAGATTCACCAACGAGATATCTACCAGGTTCCAGCCAAAAATCATACTCTGGATATTTTTTTTTAAGTTTTAAAAGATGAGAATTTAGCAAATCAAGATCAAAAGATGGGTCGCTTGTTTTGTCTCTGATTGGGATACCGCCACCCAAATTTATAATACGAACATTGGGTAACTCTAACGAAATCTTAATCAGCTTTTTTGCCGCTTTAATCCAGCTTTCAGAATCTGAAATACCACTCCCACTATGAGTATGAAGACCAATTATGTTGATCTTATTCTTACTGATAACCTCCTTCAAATTTGATAATTCATCAACTGGTATACCAAATTTAGATAAATCTCCACCTGTGTTTACATATGAATGATGGCCATCACCAATATCCAAATCAATTCGTAGGAATATATCTTTTTTGTGAAAAATCTCAGGCCATTTTAACAGGGGATATATGTTATCCACAGTGACAGAAATATCTCTATTCAAGGCAAATATATAATCATGTTTTGGGGCAAAATTAGGAGTAAAAAGAATTCTTTCTTTATCTAATCCTGGAATTATTGAGATTAAATGATTGATTTCACCTGGTGATACACATTCAAAACCAACTCCCGTACTTGCTATTATTTTTAATATTTCCGGATTAAAATTTGCTTTCATCGCATATAAGATATTTGAGAATGCAGACTGACTTTGAAGATTCTCCGCCTTATCAATTATTGCGTCTTTACAATAAACTAGAGCATTCCCATATTTTAAAGATAACTCGAGTAATTGATCTATTCTTCTGGTCCACCAAAAAGGTTCATCAAAATTCTGCATATCTGTTCACATTTCTTACCAGGAAGATGCTTCGGTTACTGCGCCCTGTGATGCAGAGGTGACAGTTGCTCGATACTTTGCTAATGCACCTCTTGTTATATCGGATTTTGGGCGAATCCATTTTTCTTTTCTTTTGTCAATTGTGGTTTGCTCAACTAAAAGATCAATACGCTTAGTCTTTGCATCAATACTTATTTGATCGCCATCCTCCACCATTGCTAAAGGACCTCCAACTGCCGCCTCCGGTGTAACATGGCCAACAACAAATCCATGACTCCCGCCAGAAAATCTACCATCAGTGATTAAAGCTACTTCTGAACCTAATCCCTTACCTATTATAGCACCAGTAGGACTTAACATTTCCCTCATACCAGGACCCCCTTTTGGCCCTTCATAACGGATTATAATGACATCACCAGCATGAATTTTATCATTAAGAATTGCCGCCAGTGCAAGCTCCTCTGAATCAAAGCATCTAGCATTGCCCTTAAAAAATAAACCTTCTTTTCCAGAAATTTTTGCCACAGCACCCTCCGGTGCGAGATTCCCATAAAGCACGTTTAAATGACTATCTTCTTTAATTGGAGAATTAAAATTCATTATAATTTCCTGATTAGAAGGGTAATCTTCAACATTTCTAAGATTTTCCTCTAAAGTCATTCCAGTAACCGTAATACAATCACCATGCAATAGGCCAGCACCCAATAGACGCTTCATTAAAGGCTGTATCCCACCTATTTCAATTAAATCAGACATAAGGAACTTGCCACTTGGTTTAACATCAGCCAATACAGGAACTCGTTTACCTATTCTCGTAAAATCTTCCAAACCGATATCAATATACGCCTCTTTTGCCATCGCAATGATATGCAGTACAGCATTGGTCGACCCTCCTAGAGCAATAACAACAGTTATAGCATTTTCAAAAGCTTTTTTAGTCATTATGTCTCTAGGTCTAATATCCTTTTCAATCAGATTCATAACAGCTTCACCAGCTTTATGACAATCTATTAATTTATTACTTGAAACTGCTTCTTGAGCTGAGCTATTACCTAAACTTAAGCCCATAGCTTCAATCGCTGATGCCATAGTATTTGCAGTGTACATACCTCCACAAGCCCCTGGGCCAGGTATCGCAGTTCGTTCTACTTCAAGTAATTCTTGCTGACTAATTTTACCACTTGAGATTGCTCCAACAGCCTCAAACACTGAAACAATATCACGTTTTTTTGGACCTGGCTTGATTGTCCCCCCATATACAAAAACCGACGGGCGGTTTAATCTTGCCATTGCCATAGCACATGCAGGCATATTTTTATCACAACCGCCAATCGTCACCAAACCATCAAAACCCTGTGCTGCAGTAACAGCCTCAATTGAATCAGCTATTATTTCACGAGAAACTAGAGAATAACGCATTCCTGAGGTACCCATTGTAATACCGTCTGAAACCGTAATAGTATTAAAAATTACAGCTTTCGCTCCTGAGCTCTCGACACCATTTGAAGCCTCAATCGCCAATTCATTTAGATGCATATTACAAGGTGTAATATTACTCCAAGTCGAGGCGATACCAATTTGAGGTAACTTAAAATCACCTTCTTTAAATCCGACCGCCCTAAGCATTGCTCGACTGGGAGCTTGCTCCACACCATCAACAATTTTCTTAGAATATTTCCGAAGTGATTTTTTTGTCATATTGTTAGCTCAAAATTATAAACTTATAGATAGTTGTTTATTATATTACAAAAGTGAATAGAATTTATTATCTATATAATGATCTAGAGATGTAACTTTTATCTAAAATATTTTTCCTGGATTCATGATATTTTTTGGATCAATAGAAGTTTTTAATGCCTTCATTAGATTGATCTCTATAGTGGATTTGTAAGATAACATGTCTTCTTTTTTTAAGATACCCACCCCATGTTCTGCACAAATACTCCCACCAAATTTAATCGCACATTCATATACGATTTTATTGATATCTTTTTTGAAGTGCTTGAACTCCTCAGCTGTCATTGATAATGGCTGGGACACATTAAAATGAATATTCCCATCACCTAGGTGACCAAATGCTACAATCCTGGAAGATGGTAAAAAATTTAAAACTTCTCTCTCAGCGTAATTAATGAACGAGATAGCATCACCGATTGGTACGGAGATGTCATGCTTTAAGCTCAACCCATGGTGTTTTTGAGCTGCAGATATTGAATCTCTAATTAACCACAATGAATCCTGCTCTGCTTTATTTTTTGCTATTACAACATCCTCAATAAATCCAAAATTTGTGATACTCATTAAATGACTACTAATTTGATCTAATGATGAATCAGATAACTCAATTAATAAGTAATATTCATAACTCTTCATAAGAGGGGGTTTTATGTTTGGCAAAAAATCAGTTACAAAATTTAATGCACGTTCAGATATCAGTTCAAAAGTCTCAATATTATTTTTATATTTTTTTCGTATATTTTTTAAAATAAACTGAATAGCTTCTCCACAATTAACTCCTATGAAAAGAGTTATGATTTCGCCTGGAACTGGATACAGCTTAATTGATGCTGCAGTAATAATACCTAAAGTTCCCTCCGCACCTATAAATAACTGCTTAATATCATATCCCGAGTTATCTTTTATTAGACTTGATATTCCATTCCAAATACTACCATTTGGTAATACCACCTCAAGACCCAGTATTTGCGAGCGAGTTGAACCATATTTAAGCACATTGGTTCCGCCAGCATTGGTTGAAATATTACCACCAATCTGACAACTTCCAGATGAGGCCATATCAATTGGGAAAATGAAATCATTTTTTGCTACTTCTTCTTGCACATTAGTCAATAGGCATCCTGCCTCTAGTTCAATAACCTGATCTTCTATCGAAATTTTTCTTATCTTATTTAATCGCTCCAATGAAATTATAACTTGTGTGCCTGTATCATCTGGAATTGCACCACCACATAATCCAGTATTACCTCCCTGGGGTACTACTTGGATATTGTTTTTAGCGCAAAACTTCATTATTAAAGATACTTCCTTAGTAGAATCAGGAAAAAGTACGATCATCGGATTCCCGATTAATGAATCTCGCCACTCAGTAATATAACCATGCATATCTTCAAGGTTTGTTAGCCAAGCATCTTTACTGACAAGGCCTTTTAATTTTTTAACAATATCCTCTGACATAATTATCGCGCAATACTAATATTCTGCTCGTAAGTTAACCAGTCAATATTACTTCCACACAAAATCAAAATAATTGTTTTACCGTCTAACTCTTCTTTTAAGGGGCCTAATAATGCAGCTGTCGAAGTGGCACAAGCTGGCTCAACAACAAGATTCATCTCATCAAACAATATACTCATTGCAATACTAATTTCTTTTTCACTAACCAAATGTGATCCATCTATATTTTTTTTACAATATTCAAATGATATTGGCATAGCAAATGGTGCAGCTAGGCTATCGGCAATGGTTTCAATATTATCCATGGTCTGTGGTGCATTCTCCTTAAGACTTCGATACATAGTATTAGCCCCTATTGGTTCAACACCATAGATGCCACATTCAGGAATTTTTTTTCTCACAAAAGATGATAAACCAGAGCACAAACCGCCACCCCCTATTGGTACTACAAGTGCATTCATACCTGGATATTGATTACATATTTCATAACCTAATGTTGCGGTTCCATTGACTATACTTTGACCTTCAAATGGATGAATAAAATTAAGATTTTCACGCTCCTTGATTAGATTAACAATTTCAAATGCATCACCAGAATTCTCTGCGAATACAACCTCTGCTCCTAGTTTTTGGCACGTAGAAACACGAAATTTATTGGATGACTTAGGCATGACTACTTTAGCTTTCAAACCGAATGATTTAGCGGCATAAGCGACAGCAATAGCGTGATTTCCTGCGCTAACAGCTACTACACCACTAGATAGCTCTTCTTTACCAAGGCCCAATATAGATGCGAGAGCACCTCTTAACTTAAAAGTACCTGTATTTTGAAGAAATTCTAATTTTGCTAATATCTTAGTTCCTCTAGAAAACCTTTTCTCAAGCTCAAAGCATCTCAATAATGGAGTTTTGACCAGATGTCCATCTAAAGCTGTTCTTAATTTCTCTATATAAGCGATATTTATATCGTCAACCATATTAAAACTTTATATATTAATTTCTTGATTACCTTACTTAATAATATAATTGGTCGGGACGGAGAGATTTGAACTCACGACCCCCACAACCCCATTGTGGTGCGCTACCAGGCTGCGCTACGCCCCGATTTTATAAATAATCAAGTTTATTAGAATTTATTAGCTACGTAATATTTTATAAACTTCTTCGAGCTCTAAACGTAACTGCTTGATAATTTGTTGGCTCTGCGTGATATCAGATTTTGATTCATCACCAGTTAAACGTTGTCTTGCACCACCGATAGTAAAACCTTCATCATAAAGAAGGCCGCGGATTTGTCTAATTATTATTACATCTTTTCTTTGATAATAGCGCCTATTACCTCTTCGTTTAACAGGTTTTAGTTGAGGAAACTCTTGCTCCCAGTATCTTAGAACATGCGCTTTAACACCACATAATTCACTCGCTTCACCAATAGTAAAATATCTTTTTCCAGGTATTGGAGGTAACTCGTTATTATTCGCCGGTTCCAACATATCCCTCTACTTTATTTTTGAGTTTTTGACCAGGTTTGAAGGTAACAACTCTTCTTGCTGAAATTGGAATATTTTCACCAGTTTTAGGGTTTCTTCCAGGCCTCTCTTTTTTATCACGTAGATCAAAATTACCATAACCAGATAATTTAACTTGATTGCCATTAGCAAGCGCCATTTTAATTTCATCGAAATATAATTCTACAAGCTCACGTGCTTCACGCTTATTAAGTCCCAACTCATTGTATAATGATTCCGCTATATCTGCTTTTGTAAGTGCCATTAACTTTATTAATCTCTTAATTTTGCTGAAAAATTAGATTGTAACATCTGAATTACTTTCGAAATAATTTCATCTGCAACTTCATCTGTAAGGGTGCGTGATTTTTCCTGTAAAATCAAGCCTAAAGCGACACTTTTTCGTCCTTCTTCTATGTTATCGCCTTCATAGATATCAAATACCTTCACAGATTGAATTATTTTAGTGTTTATAATTTTAATATTATTAATTACTTCTGCGGCACTAGTATCTTTAGATACAACAATCGAGATATCTCTTCTTATGGATGGATATTTGGATATCGGCTTTGCTGTCACTAGTAAATCCAGAAAAGCTCTCTCTAAATCTAATTCAAATACAAAAACATCACGTTTCAGTGAATATTTCTTTATTACTCTTGGGTGCACTTTTCCTAGAAATCCAATCGAATTATTATTTAATAATATTTCTGCGGCCTGTCCATTTTGCAATGCTGGGTGTTCGCATGCAACATACTCATAATTTAAATCAGCAGTACTAATAGGAAGCAATGATTCAATATCACCTTTGATATCGAAAAAACTTATATTTTTTGATTTTTCGGACCAGTGTTCGTTATTCACTGAGCCTGTGATTAAACCAGCAACTTGAGGAATTTCTTGGTGAGAATCCTTAGTAGCTTTATATATTTTACCAACTTCAAATAATCTCACTCTTTCATTTTGTCGTGCTGTATTTCTTGCTGCAGCTTGAAGCAAGCCTGGCCATATTGATCCTCTCATTACAGCAAACTCACTTGATAGAGGATTTTTGAGTTTTAGATTATTAACTTTATTAGTTATCAATTTATCTAATTTTTCATCAACAAAACTGTAAGTAATGACTTCTTGATAATCCCTAGCGCATAGTTGATTAGCAATTTTTTCGTTATTTATCAAAGAGAAGTTTGATGTAGTTAATATCTTAGTTGATATTTCTGAGGACTCTTTTATCTTATTATATCCAAAAATTCTTGCAATCTCTTCAATCAGGTCGTCCTCGATTTTAAGGTCAAAACGGTAAACTGGTATCTCAACCACCCAATCATTTTTTAATTCTTTAACTTTAAGATTTAATCGTTTAAGAATTGTTGTAACAATATTAGAGTCTATTTTATCACCAAGAATTCTCTGCAGACGTTTTGCTGTTAACTTGATAATTTGTTTTTTTGGTAGAAAATTATCACTCTTAATATCACTAATAACACCAGCATTACCTCCGCAAATACTCAAAAGTAATTGCGTTGCTCTATTTATTGCTACAACCTGTATCTCTGGATCAACCCCTCTTTCAAATCTTAAAGAAGCGTCAGTATGCATACCGTAGCGCCTAGCAACACCAGCCATTAAGCTAGGTGGCCAATATGCTGCTTCAAATAGTACAGATATAGTTTGTTGTGATACTGCTGTTGACAAGCCACCCATGACACCAGCCATACCTATTGGACCAGATCTATCTGAAATCACAATTGTTTGTTGATCCAGAGCAACGTTATTTTCATCCAACAATGTTAATGTTTCATCTTGTTTAGCCATTCTTGGCGACACAGGGCCATTTATTTTACCCAAATCATAAGCATGCAAAGGTTGTCCAATCTCTATCATGACAAAATTTGTTACATCCACAATCGGATTAATGGGCCTCAAACCTGACTTTCTCAGTTTTTCCTTAATCCAAAGCGGTGTAGTAGCTTTGTTATCTATATTTATTATTGATTGAGCGGCAAATCTTGGGCATAACTCTGCGTTATCAACATTTATGGGATGCTCAATATCAGAGGTTATTGCGTTTTTAATATCAAAGCTATATTTGATATTTTTATTAGTTGTTCCTGCTAGATCCCTCGCTACTCCTAATAAAGAAAAGCAATCACCTCGATTTGGGGTCAGATCAAGGTCAATTATATTATCAGGAAGTTTAAGGTACTCCTCCAAGCTCGATCCATTTTTGGCATCGCTTGGAAGCTCCATAATCCCATCTGATTCTTGACCCAAACCTATTTCAGCTGCGGAACATAGCATTCCATAAGATTCAATATCACGTATTTTTGATTTCTTTAACTTCAAACCATTAGGCAATAATTGTCCTGGAAGAGCTAGAACAGACTTTAAGCCCTTACTGACATTCGGTGCACCGCAAACTATATTATAGTTATTTTTACCATCAGTTGTAACCTGACACACATTCAATCTATCTGCATTAGGGTGTTTCTCAAATGATTTAATTTCAGCTACT
>CABXJW010000003.1 GCA_902512585.1 uncultured Woeseiaceae bacterium
ATGTATGCGAACAATACCATCTGTTACACCGATTACTGTTCCTACATCACGAGCAACAGCAGTAGTTTCGAAATTTTCAATACGCTCTTTAATCAACTGGCTGATTTCTGAAGCTTTTAAAGACATTTTTACTTTCCTTTTTTTAAGTAGTCAGTTCGTTTGCCAAGCCGTTAAGATTGGAACGCAAAGACCCATCAATAACAATATCACCGGCACGTATAATCGCGCCGCCAATAAGTGTTTCATCTATTTCGGTTTGCATATGAATTTCTCTTGCAAAACGCTTTTTAAGTGCTGTTGTGATTGCTTGTTTCTGGCTATCATTCAATGGACTCGCTGAAGTTACTGTCACATCAACGGAATTTTCTACAACCGACTTGAGTACATTAAAATGCTCAGCTATTTCAGGTAATATTGAAATTCTTCCATTTTGTATGAGTAATTTAATAAAATTCGAGCCTAATTTATTCTTTCCATTAAACAATGCTGATTGTTCGCCTATAGCCGAAAAAAGCTCACACATAAAATCAAATTTTTGTTCATCTGATAACTCTGGTTTTGCTAAGAATTCGACAACAACACCATCAGCAAGCATTAATTTTGCTGAATTTAATCCCTCGGCCCAAAGATCTAAATCACCATTTTCTTGTGCCAGATCAAATACTGCCTGAGCATACGGTCTTGCAATTGTATTATTATCAGCCATCTATTAACTATCCATAAATATTGAGCTAAAGTTCTTTTGTTAATTTGCTGAGAATATCTTCATGGGCTTTCATGTCGATTTCACGCTTTAATATTTTTTCAGCTGTAACAATAGCAAGCTGAGCAACCTGTTCTCTCAATTCATCCCTCGCTTTATTGGACTCTTGTTCGATATCAGTTTTAGCCAACGATAGTTGTCTTTCTGTTTCTTGCTGACCATCTTGTTTGCCATCAGAAACAATTTCATTTGCTCTCGCATTAGCTTGATCTAAAATGCCTGTTGCCTGTTTGCGAGCATCGTCCAATATCACTTGAGAATCAATATTCGCTTTATCTAGTTTTTGCTGTCCTTGCTCACCCGCAGCCAAACCGTCTGCAATTTGAGCCTGCCGCTCTTCTATTGCTTCCATTAACGGGGGCCATATGAATTTCATACAGAACCAGACAAACAGGATCATCGAGATCGATTGCCCTATAAGCGTCAAATTAATATCCAAAGGACACTCCTAAAATAATTTTATGAATATATTTCATATCATAATCAATTGAATAAATTTAGCCGCCCATTGTAGCTTGGAGTTGAGCGATAAAAGGGTTAGCAAAAGCGAAATACAGCGCTATACCAACACCAATCATGGCAACAGCATCAAGTAACGCAACAACAAGAAACATTTTCGTTTGTAACATTGGAGCCAATTCAGGTTGTCTGGCAGCGCCTTCTAAAAAACGACCACCCAACAAACCCATACCAATTCCAACACCAAGGGCACCAAGCCCGATTAAAAGCGCGACAGCAATCGCGGTAAAGCCTATAACAGTTTCCATCAGTCTCTCCAGTAAAGGATCAAAAAAATAATTAAATTATACTAGTGCTCTTCAGAGGCTAACGTCAGATAAACCACCGTTAACATCATGAATATGAAAGCCTGAAGAGTTACGATTAATATATGAAAAACCGCCCATCCAAAATGGAGCGGTAATTGCCATACACCGAGTAACGCAATCAGGATAAATATTAACTCTCCAGCAAACATATTGCCGAATAACCTTAATGACAATGATAGCGGTTTTGCTAACAATGCAACAGATTCTAAAATAAAATTAAAAGCAATTATTATAGGCGCCGCAATAATTCCTGGGCCTTTCAAAGGAGGGGCAATCGGATGAAGTGTCAATTCAGCAATAAATCCACCAACGCCCTTGCTTTTAATTGAATAAAAAATGATTAAAAAGAATACCGCTATGGACATACCAAAGGTAATATTCACATCCGTTGTCGGCACAACTTTCATATATGGAATGTGTAGTATTTTCTCAGAAAATAATGGGATCCAATCTACAGGCACTAAATCCATTAAGTTCATTAGAAATACCCACATAAAAATAGTAAGCGCGAGAGGCGCTATTAAAATACTCTTACCATGAAATGTATCTCTGACACTGCTATCAATGAAATCGACAATAATTTCAATAAATGCTTGAAACTTCGATGGTCTCTCCGGTGATGCTTTTTTTGCAGCCAAACCGAACATTATAACGAATACCAAGCCAAGCAATAATGACCAAAACATTGAGTCCACATTGATGCCCATTGGATTGCCCGCGCATTGATTCCAAATCCACTCGCCACTATCTGCTTTACAAACTTGAAGGTTTTGTAAATGATGCTGGATATAATCCCCAGATGTTTGTGGTCCGTGTGCGTTTTCAGTTGCCATTATTTATTTTTCTTCTATTTTCCGCGGAGTAATTCAATGCTTATTATAAACTGAACGATGATAAAACTTATAAATAAATATTTAGCATCCAACGGTTTTACTACAGCAAAAACAACTCCAAACAATAAAAAAGTTAATATAACTTTTCCTGCTTCTCCGATATATGCAGCCTTCATGACTGCCTGTGCATTTTTTGGCGAGGCGATTAACCTTGCCGCCAAAAACACATTCGGAATAACACTTATTATTCCTCCAAAAAAGGCCGAGTATGCCGCTATTTGATCGTTAAATAACCAAGAGATTATTGATAGCACAAAAGTTGCAGCTATTTGCAAAATTATAATCCTAATAATTGCAAAACTATCAGTATTATCTGGTTTACGGCCAAATTTTTTCATTAGTATTATCGTTCAGCAAAAGCATTATAGTTATCTGGAAAGAACAAGGCAACGCCGATCTTTTGTTATTGTAATTTTTTTTCTTTTTTCGTAAAAAATAGCTGTATCAAATTATTTGATATGCTCAATGATACCCTCAAGCTCATCTAAACTATTATAGTTTATGATAATTTGACCATTACCTTTTGTTTTGTGCTTAATTTGTAACTTAGCGCCTATCTTTTCTGCTATTGAAATCTCTAATCTATGCACATCTGGATTGAGATTTTCGGTCGAATTCTTTTTCTTGCCAGGTTTTTTTCCAATATTGCGAATGTAATTTTCTGTCGCTCTAACTGAAAGATTTTGTTTAACTACTAACATAGCCACTGCAACTTGCTGAGAGAGGTCATCCAAAGCAAGCAAGGCTCTTGCATGACCCATATCTATCTTCCGCTCAATCAATAAAGAAGCTACTTTTTCTGGTAACTCGATTAATCTTACAAGATTGCTTACCGCCGCTCTTGATCTACCGACAGCGTTGGCCGCCTCTTGGTGTGTAAGATTAAATTCCTTGATTAGTCGATTCAGTGCTAACGCTTCCTCCAATGGGTTTAAATCTTCACGTTGAATATTTTCAATTAAAGACATTGCAATTGTATCGGTATCAGAAAGAGCTCTGATTACAGTTGGCACCTCACTCAATCCTGCTATTTGAGCGGCACGCCAACGCCTTTCGCCCGCTATTATTTCATATTTAACGCCAGCATTATTATGCTCCAATTCCCTAATCACTATTGGTTGAATAATTCCCTGAGATTTGATCGAATCAGCCAATTCTTCGAGAGATTCTTTACGCATATCAGATCTAGGTTGGTATTTTCCTCTTTGTAAATGCTCTATAGGAACATTTTTTAAGGTAGAGCCTGAGTCATGCTTGTCATCCATGGTTTTGGAGCTTGGCTTTGAAGCTCCAAGCAAAGCATCGAGCCCTCTTCCTAGTCTTTTTTTTGTAGTCATATCATCAGTCTTTTAGTTATTTTATTAATCTTATAACCCGTTAGCGCAGAAGTATTAGATAGTTAGGCAATTGATTGAGCTGTATCATCCTCTCTTCGTAACATCTCGCCAGCTAATGCCAAATATGCCAGTGCTCCTCTTGATTTTCTATCATGGAAGAGTACCGGCCTGCCAAAACTCGGAGCTTCTGCCAAAGTAACATTTCTTGGCACAACGGTTCGAAATACTTTATCACCAAAATAATCTATCAATTGTTGGGAAACTTCATTAGATAAGTTGATCCGATGATCAACCATTGTTCTTAATAGGCCATATATTTCTAATTTTGGATTAACAGTTTTATTGATCTGATCAATTGTATTGATTAAAGAAGTTAGGCCTTCTAGAGCATAATATTCGCACTGCATAGGAATTAAAACGCCATCAGCTGCAGTAAGCGCGTTTACAGTGAGCATATTAATCGACGGCGGACAGTCAATTAAAATAAAATCATATTTATCTTTTACTAGATTTATTGCTTGTTTTAAACGCATCTCGCGCCCAATCTCCTGCAAAAGCTTAACCTCAGCTAATGTTGCATCTTCGTTTCCGGGAAGCAAGTCAAAGCCACCTTCTTCAACTCTCAAAATAACATCTTGAGCTTTCGATTCACCCAGCAATACATCACAAATGGTCAGCTCTAGATTACTTTTTTCAATACCACAGCCCATAGTTGCATTGCCTTGTGGGTCCATATCTATGAGCAAAACTTTTCTTTTTGTAGCGGCCAGAGATGCAGCCAAATTTACGCATGTTGTAGTTTTACCTACGCCACCTTTTTGATTTGCTATCGCCAAAACACTAATCATTTTACTGGCTTTGTCAAAGAGATAATATGTCTTTCATGCGTTTCCAGGCCGGGCACTGAAACACGACAGACGGAGGCCTTCCATGCGGCAGGGATTTTTTGTATTTCTGTAATCGGCTTTTTTCCTTTTAATGCAATTATTGAGCCTGCTTCATGCAACATATGCTCAGTTAAGCAAATTAGTCGCGGCAAATCAGTTAGTGCTCTTGCAATTACAGTATCAAAACCATTGCTCGGAACATAGTCTTCAGCGCGATTTTTTATTGCTGAAGTATTTTTTAACTCTAAAATATTGATTATATGTTTTATAAATCCTATCTTCTTACCATTACTATCTAGCAATAGAAATTCCAGACTGGGATCGATAATTGCTAATGGTAATCCTGGAAATCCAGCACCTGTCCCAACATCGATGATTGATTTTCCCCTTAGATGTGGCCCAACAATTAGGCTATCTAATAAATGACCGCTAACCATATCTTCGATGCTACGGATGGCTGTAAGATTTATTTTTTTGTTCCATCTTTCAAGCTCTTTAATTAGTACAAGTAATTTTTCAATTTTATTGGAATCTAATTTTAGATTTAATGTAGTCAACCCATAATTAAGCTTAGCGCTAATATTATCGTTGATATTAGACACGCGAAACCAATAATTAACTTACTAAAAGAGACATAAAAAAATCAACAGCTGTTTTATTAAAAAGTGAACTATCAGTGTAAATCTCTCTGAGGGTGTTCCATTGTTTTTCACGCAATTTATGCTTGACGCTATTTTCAAATTTCTTCTGCAAAACTGGTATGCCTTCTGCTCTTCTCTCGCGATGCCCTATAGGATAGTCAATACTGATACAATCTGTACAAGACCCATCCTTGAAAAACACCTGAATTGAATTTCCAATGTATCTTTTGTCAGGATTAAAATAATCGTCAGTGAATGATTTGTTTTCATTAACTGTCATTTTTTTACGAAGCTCATCAACTCTCTCATCAGCAGCTATGCTATCTTCATAATCAGCCGCAGTTAACCGTCCAAATATTAATGGAATTGCCACCATATATTGTAAACAGTGATCACGATCAGCGGGATTATCAAGAGGACCTGTTTTATCTATTATTCGAACCCCAGCTTCCTGCGTTTCAATAACTATTTTAATGATTTTATCAATTTTATTTTTTACTTCAGAATGAAGTTGCATTGCTGCTTCAACAGCGGTCTGAGCATGAAATTCTGCAGGATATGAAATTTTAAATAATATATTTTCCATAACATAGTCATTTAGCTCTCTATTAATTTTGAATTCATTTCCCTTAAAAAGAACATCGTAAAATCCCCATGTTTTAGCTGATAATGCCGACGGATAGCCCATTTCACCAGCCATAGCTATATAAGCTAATCTAGTTCCACGACTGGTTGCATCTCCTGCTGCCCAGCTCTTTCTTGAGCCAGTATTCGGTGCATGCCGATAGGTTCTTAGTGCTCCACCATCAATCCAGGAATTGGAAACTGCATTAATAATTTGCTCTTTATTTCCACCCAACATATGCGTGATTACCGCAGTTGTGGCAACTCTCACCAATAAAACATGATCTAAACCAACTCTATTAAAACTATTTTCTAGTGCCAGTACACCTTGAATTTCGTGTGCTTTTATCATGGCATTGAGCACATCTTTCATGGTCAGTGGCGGCTCATCAATCAATGAAGCTTGACGGCTCATGTAATCCGCAACAGCAAGAATTCCCCCAAGATTATCAGAGGGATGACCCCATTCTGCAGCTAACCAAGTATCGTTGAAATCAAGCCATCTAATCATTGCACCTATATTGAAAGCTGCCATGACTGGTTCTAATTCGAAGGACGTCCCTGGCACTCTTGCTCCCCCGCTAAGAGTAGCTCCTGGAACTATTGGGCCCAGCATTTTTTTACAAGCAGGATAATCTAGTGCCTGAAAGCCGCAAGCAAGAGTGTCCATCAGGCAATGGCGAGCCGTTTCATAGGCAAGATCAGAATACTCACTATCCATACAGACATAATCAGCAATTTTTACAATTATTTCATCCGGCTCTGCTCTAAGAGCAGATCGAATATCTAACTGAGACATGGTTTCTCCAAAAAATTATTATCTTATTTAAATACTCAATTATTAATTCCTAACGTGCACTGGCAGCCATGACTTCAAGCTTGGTCCAGTATATTCTGCAGCTGGACGGATCAATTTATTATTCTCTCTCTGCTCCATTATATGTGCAGCCCATCCAGTAATTCTTGAACAAACAAATATTGGGGTAAATAAATAGGTAGGTATGCCCATAAAATGATAAACACTCGCTGCAAAAAAATCTGCATTCGCAAAAAGTTTTTTTTCTTTCCACATCACTGATTCTATAGCTTCTGAAACCGCATAAAGTTTTTTATCGCCTATTTCATCCGATAAAACCTTTGACATTTTCTTATTAACGCTGTTCCTTGGATCAGATGTAGTATAAACACGATGGCCAAATCCCATAATTTTTTGTTTTTCTTTTAAAAGAGAAAGTATTCCTTGAGTAGCCTCATCAGGATTATTGAATTTTTCAATAAGCTCCATTGCTGCTTCATTAGCACCTCCATGAAGCGGCCCCCTCAAGGCGCCAATTGCCCCGGTAACTGCTGAGTACATGTCTGATAATGTTGCTGTGATAACCCGGCCAGTAAAAGTGGAGGCATTAAATTCATGCTCTGCATAAAGGATTAATGTCGTGTCTAAAGTTTTTTGGTGCAGCTTTGATGGAGGCTTACCATGCAACATATTTAAAAAATGGCCAGCAATACTATTATCGTCAGTTTCTACATTAATTTTTTTTCCATCCTGATGAAAACGATGCCAATAAATTAATATAGAAGGCAAACATGCCAGTAATCGATCTGCCACTTCCTCCTGATTAAGAAAGTCTCTATCTTCTGGTTCGATATTGCCAAGAAAAGATACACCTGTCCTCATCACATCCATTGGATGAGTATCTTTAGGCGTCATTTCTAATACTATCTTTAGCTCATCAGGCAGATATCTTAACTTCTTCAAATTAGCAATATATGTATTAAGTTCATTTTGATTGGGCAACTTACCTCTCAATAACAAATATGCGACCTCTTCAAATGAGGCTTCTTGTGCAAGATCATAGATATCATAACCTCTATAAGTAAGTCCTGCGCCCTCTTTTCCTACGGTGCACAATGCTGTTTCGCCAGCAGAAATCCCTGCCAATCCACCCACTTTTTTTCCGTCAGCCATAATTAATCCTCTCTTCATAAATTTTTTTCATGCTTATTATCATTATATAAGCCATCTAATTTTTCTTCGTATTCTTCATATCCGAGTGTTTCATAAAGCTCTGATCTTGTTTGCATCTTATCAATAACACCTTTTTGTGTGCCTTTGTTTTTAATTTCACGATAGACTTTTTCTGCAGCACTCGACATGGCACGACTTGCTGACAAGGGATACAAAGCAATACGCACGCCCACGCCTGCTAATTCCTTAGCTGTGAATAAAGGTGTCATTCCAAACTCAGTTAGATTGGCCAATACAGGAACGTTTATTGATGAGGTGAATTGTTGATACTCATTTAGAGTATTTAAAGCTTCAGCAAATACAATATCTGCGCCAACCTCAACGTAACTCTGGGCTCTCTCAATTGCAGCAGACTGGCCTTCAACACCATGAGCATCTGTACGTGCAATTATTGCAAAAGAATCGTCTTGTCTTGCATCAACTGCTGCTTTTATTCTGTCTTGCATTTCTTCTGTTGATACCAACATTTTACCTGGTCGATGACCACACCTTTTATCGGAGACTTGATCTTCGATATGACAGCCCGAAGCACCTGCGCGTGACATCTCCCGAATAGTTCTGCCAATCATAAAGGCATCTCCCCATCCGGTATCAGCATCCGCCAAAAGGGGCAGATCACATGAAAATGTAATCCGCCTAATATCTTCACAAACATCATTTAGTGTTGTCATAGCCAAATCAGGTAGCCCAAAAGAATGATTAGCTACACCGGCGCCTGACAAGTAAATTGCCTTAAACCCAGCTTCTTTTGCCAACAAAGCAGAATAAGCATTGATTGTTCCAGCCACTTGTAATGGCTTTTCGTGCTTTAATGCATTCCAGAATTTTTTTGACATAAATTATTCCCTTGCTCACAAAGAAAGGACAAGAAGTCTAAACTACCTGACATCTATTTCCCAAATGTAATTAACATAAAATAAGAAACTTTTAAGTTAATAAATTTCTACTGTATCGATTGATTTATTGTATTTTCACTACTACGCGGCCGCTAACATTTCCATCAATATAAGCATCAAAAGCATTTGGCAAATCATCAAAATTTATTATTTTTGGCGCAATTAATCCAATATCTTTAGGAAAAAGATCATCACCAATTCTTTCCCACACCCTTTTTCTTAGTATTCGAGGTGTATCAACTGAGTTAATCCCTAACAGATTAATCGCACGTAATATTAATGGTATAACAGTAGTTTCTAATTTATGACTCGCGGCCAATCCGATACAAGCAATATTGCCACCATATTTTACAGTGCGAGTCAGCCAAGTTAATGTTTCACCACCGAGATTATCAATCGCTCCGCCCCAAACAGCTTTTTCTAGTGGCCTTTTACCATGGTCTAGATCATCTCTCATCAATACCTCAGTAGCGCCAATATTCTTCAAATAATCCAATTTATCTGTTTTACTTGTAAGAGCAACAACCTCGTAACCTTTTGATGCCAGCATATTTATGGCAACACTTCCTACCCCTCCTGTAGCACCTGTAACTAGTATTGGGCCTGCTTTTGGAGTTTGTCCATTATGCTCCATATTATTAATCGCTAAAGCTGCTGTATATCCCGCTGTGCCTATTTGCATAGCTTGATGAGGATTCATATTATTTGGAATATGTATAATTGCATCCTTATGCACTCTAGCGACTTCAGTATAACCGCCATCCCGAGTCTCGCTTAGGCCGCATCCATTGACTAATACAAGATCACCAATCTTTACTTCATTCGCTGTGCTAGCGATTACTTCTCCCGCCAGATCAATGCCACCAATCAAAGGAAATCTCCTGAGAATTTTTCCTTTTCCTGTTGCTGCTAACGCATCCTTGTAGTTTATGGTCGAATGAGTGACTTTGATGGTTACATCACCTTCGCAAAGATCACTTAGATTAAGTGCTTTAAGCGTGCCGATAATTTGATTATCTTTTTCGTCTATTTGAAATGCGCGAAACGTAGTCATTATATCCTCTATTATTAATTAGCCAGATTGATCCAGCCAGAATTCTAATCCCATTGTATTAACTTTTATATCCACTTCTAGAAACTTAAGAATTTCCTGATCACTTAATCTAGAATCATGTGCTTTTAATGAGCCAATAAGAAATTCTGACATAGCCAGACGAATTTCTTTCGTTCTCATAGCTGAAGATTTAAATTTTTTTGCAATTTCTACAAAATGATCTATTGCATTATGCAAATCTTCTGCAAGCCTATTTATTCCAGTAACTCCACTGTAATGGGTCAAATATATTGTACGTGGATCATAAGCTAATATTTCGTCAATTGCTTTATGAGCTTCGTGTGGATCAAACTGTGTCGGTGAGGTGGTTGGAAAAATAAATTCACCTTGTTTTGTATCTAATTCTCTGTATGAAACACCAAAACTGTCTCCCGAAAAAACTGATTTAGAAGACTCATCGTAAATACAATAGTGATGTCTCGCATGTCCTTCAGTATAAAAACATTTCAAAGGTCTATTTTGTAAATATATAATTTCCTCGTCACCAATCACAATCATTTTTTTAGAGGGAATTGGCTCAATATCACCATAAAGATCAAAAAATACTTGTTCACCGTAGACACTCTTAGAACTAGTTACTAGTTTTGATGGGTCCTCTAAATGTTTTGCACCTCTTGGGTGAATGACCAATTTAGCATTTGGAAGTAATTTCATTAATTTGCCAGCACCACCAGCATGATCTAAATGTACGTGTGTAATAAAAACATACTCAACATCGCTGGCATCAAGATCATTTGGTGTTAATGAATCAAGTAAATAAGAGACGCTATGATTGGTGCCAGTATCAACGAATGCCGCCTTTCCATTTTCTATAATTAAATGACTGGCATCAAGATATGGTCTGACAAAATTAGTGTCTATTGTAATAATACCGTGGCACATGCTCTTCTTAAATTATATTAAAATTTGATTATTTATCATCATGCTGATTTGCCTAGATATCTTTTTTTCAGATGAATCAGTAATAAAGATAAAGTTGCAGGTGTTATTCCTTCGAGTCTTGATGCTTGCCCCAGAGTATCTGGCCTGGTGTTTTCTAGACGTTGGCGTGCCTCATTAGATAACCCATGAATTTTTTCATAATCAATATCCTCTGGTAAAGCCAATGCTTCTTGTTTTGCATGTTTAACTATTTCTCTTTCTTGCCTTTCAATGTAACCAGCATATTTTGCTCGGGTTTCAAGTTGCAATTCAATTTGCTCAATCATCTCTTGGTTATATTCTTTATTATCCCAATTAGGCGTACCAACTGCCGACAGAGAGGTAATTAAATTATGGGTCATTATCGGTCTTTTTAAGAGATCAGCGGCTGTGGATTCCCTCTTATAATTTGGCCCTAAAATTTGTCTATCTGCTTTATTGAGTTCTAATTTTTTTACAAAAATTGACTCTAAACGCGATTGCTCTCTCTCAACTGCAAGCATTTTGTTATTAAATATTTCCCAACGCTCATCATCAACTAAATTCATTTCTCGTCCCATTACCGTCAATCTTACATCCGCATTATCCTCTCTTAATAATAATCTGTGTTCAGCTCGACTTGTGAACATTCTATATGGTTCACTAACGCCTCTTGTAGTCAAATCATCAACCAATACCCCCATATAAGAATTCTGACGCAGAGGATGCCAGGTGTCTTTTTCATGCGCCTTTCTCTGTGCATTCAATCCCGCAATTAAACCCTGTGCAGCCGCCTCTTCGTAACCGGTTGTGCCATTGATTTGCCCTGCAAAAAATAATCCTTTTATCTGTTTGGTCTCAAGAGTAAGTTTCAGATCGCGAGGATCTATGTAGTCATATTCAATAGCATAACCTGGTTGAGTGATTTCAGCATTTTCAAAACCAATAATTGATCTTACAAATTCTAGCTGTATGTTTTCAGGTAGACTTGTTGAAATTCCATTAGGATAAACCTCTATTGAGTTATGCCCTTCTGGTTCCACAAAAATTTGATGAGATTTTTTATCTGCGAAACGGACAACCTTATCTTCGATCGATGGACAATATCTAGGGCCAACCCCCTTAATTAACCCACTGTACATAGGTGATTGATCAAGTGCATTTTTTATTATTTGATGAGTTTTTTCTGTTGTATGTGTTATGTGACAATTCAACTGTGAAGGATGTTCGCTACGTTTACCTATGTAGGAAAAAACTGGGCATGGATTATCGCCGGGCTGAACAGACATAACATTGTAATTGAGACTGTCTTTATGCAAGCGTGGCGGGGTGCCTGTTTTTAATCGATCCACCCGGAATGACATATTTCTTATTTTTTTGGCCAACTTGTTTGATGGTGCGTCACCAATTCTGCCTCCTTCTTCAGAGTATTGTCCGCGAAGTATCTTACCCCCTAAAAAAGTTCCTGTTGTCAACACTACAGATTTCGAATAAATCTTGATATTGTCTTCTGTTTGCACGCCCATTATTCTATTATTTTTTACCAAGAGGTCTTCAACCCCTGCCTCGCATAATGTCAGGCTTTCTTGGTCGCATAATATCTTTTGAATTGCTTGTTTATATAGATCTCGGTCCGCTTGTGCTCTGGTAGCTCTCACTGCAGGCCCTTTGCTTGAATTGAGAATTCTAAATTGTATTCCGGAGGCGTCAATGGCTCTAGCCATCGCACCACCAAGAGCATCAATCTCTTTGGTCAGGTGGCCTTTGCCAATACCACCAATAGCTGGATTACAACTCATTTGACCTAGAGTGGCCAGCTTGTGAGTAACCAGTAAAGTACTAGCGCCCGCCCTTGCAGAAGCGAGCGCAGCTTCAGTTCCAGCATGACCTCCACCTATGACGATTACATCAAATTTATTACTTTCAGGCATGTTACATATTCTATTTTAAATGAATGATTCTATACTTAATGTTCTATTTAGAATTTAAGTGTCCAATCAAATATACTGTTCTTATTTACCAATACAAAATTCAGAAAATATTCTTCCAAGTAAATCATCGCTATCAATTACACCAGTCATTTCATGAAGCGCCGCTTGGCATAACTTTATTTCTTCTGCAAAAATTTCACCAGCATGCTCATGAATTAAGGCTTTTTTACCCAAAGAAAAATGATTTATTGCATTTTTAATCGCATCCTTATGCCGCATTCTAGCAGAAAAAGCCCCATCTCCAGCACTTTCATACTTAACGGATTGTTTAATGGCATCATATAAATCTTCGAGGCCCTCTCCCGTATTGGCTGAGATGTAAATACCCTGAATATTTTTTTTAAGATTCTGGATCAGATCAATTTTATTAAAAACTTTTATTAAAGGTACATTAACCTCTAGATTCTGTTCAATTGTAGGTAGCGATGATAAGTCATGCACCCATAGAATTACGTCTGATTCTTCGATTATATTGTTAGTTCTTCTTATCCCCTCTGCCTCAATTGAATCAGGGTCATCTCTTAAACCAGCGGTATCATAAAACTCCAGACTTAATCCATCAATGTCTACTTGTGCCTTTAAAATATCTCTCGTTGTCCCTGCAATATCAGTTACTATCGCAGTCTCCTGCCCGCTAATTAAATTTATTAAGCTGGATTTACCAGCATTAGGTAACCCTATAATGGCAATCTTTAAACCATCATTTAAGATTTGTCCATACGTTGTTTTATGAAACAAATCATTCAATGATTTTTCGCAATTATCAACCAGGTCCGATAAGCTCTTATCAGACAAAAAATCTATCTCCTCATCGGGAAAATCGATTGCAGCTTCAACATATAAGCGTAACTTGATTAATTTTTTTTCTAATGAACTGACTGCATCTGAAAAAACCCCTGACAAAGATTGAAGCGCTGCTATTGCTGATCTTTCTGTCCCACTTGAAATTAAATCAGCTATTGCCTCGGCTTGAATAAGGTCAATCTTTCCATTTAAATAAGCACGCTTTGAAAATTCTCCAGGTTCAGCTCGCCTTGCTCCCATATCAATAATAGAATTTATTATGTTTTTCCCAATAAACCTACCACCGTGAGCATGCAGCTCCAAAACACTCTCACCAGTAAATGAATCAGGATTTGGGTAATAAATAGCAATACCAACATCAAGAACGTTTTTTTCTTGATCATAAAATTTAGTATGCGTTGCCACTCTTGAAGGTGGTATCTTCCCAAGAATAATTTTGATAATTTTTTCTGTATGAACTCCAGAAAGTCGAATAATATTTATTCCGCCAATACCAGCTGCGGAAGCTGAAGCAACTATAGTGTCTTGAATATATAAATTATTTACTTTCACGATTTAAGGTCTGTGTAGTCAACATTTTGGCCGACAAATGATCACATAAGACTCGACCCTCTTACCCACTAACTCCAGGCACATCCATATTCATCCCATACTTTTTATTTATTGACCATTGCTGAAGTATAGAAAGAAGGGTATTGGTAACCCAGTAAAGAACCAGTCCTGACGGGAAAAAAGCGAACATTGCAGAAAACATTACTGGCATGATCTGCATAACTTTAGCTTGCATGGGATCTGCTGGTGGCGGGTTAAGTTTTTGCTGAAACAACATAGCAACACCCATGATCAGTGGCAAAATAAAATACGGATCTCGTGATGACAAATCAGTTAACCAAAACATAAATGATGCTTGTCGCATTTCGACGCTCTCTAAGAGAACCCAGTAAAAGGCGAGAAAAAAGGGCATCTGGATTAACATAGGAACACAGCCAGCAATTGGGTTAACTTTTTCCCTTTTATAAAGTTCCATGGTAGCTCTGCCTTGCTCCGCTTTGTTGTCCTTATATCGCTCTTGTATAGCTTTTAAGCGCGGTGCAACTGCTCGCATTTTGGCCATTGAATGTCCTGATTTTTCAGTGAGCTTATAAAATAATAGTTTAATAATGGCAGTAACCGAGATAATGGCAAGACCCCAATTTTGAACGAATGAATATACAAAGCTTAATAACCAGAATAGAGGTTGAGACAACACAGTAAGAAAACCATAGTCCACACTCAACCTTAAGTTAGGATCAATGTCATTCATTTGTGCTTGAAGTTTTGGCCCAACGAATAGCTCTGTGGAAAATAATTTTCTTTCATTGGGGCTGATAATCTCAACTGGGCCTATCATATTTGATACCACTCGAGATTCGTTAGCGCTCAATTGATATCTTTGCTCAATTTGCTTATCTGGAATAATTGCATTGAGAAAATGATGCTCAATACTGCCAATCCACCCATTTGAAGATACATATTCCAGCGCACCATCTTCTATGAGGTCTGAAGGATCAACTTTTTCTGCTTTTTCACCATTATAAGTAATAGGCCCATCGAACGAAAAACTTTCAACATCAAACATTGAACGCTCTTTAGTATTAACTCTTCTTGTGAGTTGGGCATAACTTGCCCCTCTCCACTCCTGATTGGTTTCGTTAATGACTCTGTGCTCGACATCAATTTTGTAACTTCCGTTGGTTAATTTAATTCTCTTTTCTACAGTGACCCCGTTGTCATCACTCCAATAAAAAGGCACATTTAATTCATCGCGCCCGGTAGCCTTATATTCATATGAATCTACAGTATAGACAGCCAAATGATTCGCTTCTTTTTCTCCCGACAAAAACCTTAATCCAGTTTGAATTAGACCGAGATTATTAGAATCCACACTTAATAGTTCAACCAAATCATCTGGATTATTTTTTGATTTTGGATAGTTCAATAGTATAGCGCTTTCTATGGAGCCACCTTTTGTATTAACTTTCAATTCAAGCACGTCAGTTGTTATGGTAACTAGTTCGGTTGATGGTTCGGGGTTGATTGCAGAAATAATATTATTGTCATCTTTTGTTGATCTTATTGCAGGAAGATTATTATCAAGCCCGGATGAAACAACTGGCCCTGTGTCTTGCTTTTCATATATCTGCTCTGGTTTATCATGTTTTTCCTGTATGTCAAGATTCCAAGCCTGATAGGTTAAAATGCACATGAAGCTGAAAAGCGCCCAAATAATTAGTCTTTGATTATCCATATTTTTTTATCTATTCTTTATCTGATGCCATTGCAACTCAATGCTTTTGAATAAAATTTTTGATGTAACATTATGTGTCGATAAAGTATTTAAAACGACCACATCAACCCCATTTAATATATCTTTATTCTTTCTAAAAGACTCTCTTATAATTCTTTTTATTTTATTTCTTTTACTGGCCAACCTGCAATATTTTTTAGAAATTGCCAAGCCTAACCTAGGGGTGTTGTTTTGATTTTCATAGAAAATTAACAAAAAATACTTTCCTTTAATTCTCTGACCACCGCGAAAAACTTGTTTATACTCACCCGCAACTGAAATTCGATCACAAATATTAAATCGATTATTTGTTGTCGAATTATCTGAGGAGTTGTTCGTAACTATTCGCGCAACTTTGATCTAAGTGTGTGCCGGAGTAAGTTGAATGCGCCCTTTTGCACGTCGGCGTTTTATTACAAGCCTACCTGCTTTGGTGGCCATTCGCGCTCTAAAACCATGAGTTCGTGCTCTTTTTAAATTGCTTGGTTGAAATGTCCGCTTCATTTTTTACACCTAAGCTTTGAATGCTTTTTTATTTTCAGCCGGCAAGGGTACTTGTCAACAATTTCTCTGTCAATAGACAATAATAATATTTTATTTTATATAATATTATCTTAACCTGTGGATAAGGTTATGTATACGTTATAGACTGGGTAAATTATAGTAAGCTTCTTGTATCTGAATTAGACAATGACACCAAACACTAAATCTATTTGGGCGCACTGCCTCAACACCCTTGGTAACGAAATACCAGAGAAACAATTCAATACCTGGATTCGGCCAATACAGCCAATTGAAAACAATAATATCCTCAAACTCCTTGCCCCGAACGAATTTGTTGTACAGCGGCTCAAAGATCACTATTTAACTCGTATTACTGAGCTCGTTACTGCCTTAAATCACCAAACAGAAATCCACTTAGAGGTTGGCTCCAGAGACACTGTTGATAAAACCGCAACCAGACCATATAAATCTCCTGGTGCTTCGGAACCATTGCCAACGATTCAAAGCAGACTTAACCCAGGATTTACTTTTGATGGTTTTGTTGAAGGAAAAAGCAATCAGTTAGCCAAAGCTGCAGCTATTCAAGTGGCAGAAAATATCGGTACTTCATACAACCCACTTTTCATTTATGGGGGGGTTGGGCTCGGTAAAACACACCTTATGCAAGCTGTTGGAAACCAGCTATTAACACAAAAACCAAACGCTAGAATCAGTTATGTTCACTCTGAGCGTTTTGTTGGTGACATGGTCCGGGGCCTCCAGCACAATACGATATCGGACTTTAAACGGTCTTATAGGTCACTGGATGCACTCCTAATAGATGATATCCAATTTTTTGCCGGCAAAGAAAGATCTCAAGAAGAGTTTTTTCATACCTTCAATGCATTATTAGAAGGTCAAAAACAAATTATATTAACTTGCGATAGATATCCTAAAGAGGTTAATGGGCTAGAAGAAAGATTAAAATCTAGGTTTGGTTGGGGGCTAACAGTGGCAATCGAACCACCAGAACTTGAAACATCGGTTGCAATTTTAATGAAAAAAGCGAGTTTTGAAAGCATAAACCTACCCGAAGAGGTGGCTTTCTTCATCGCCAAAAGAATTAGGTCAAATGTAAGAGAGTTGGAGGGTGCGCTAAGGAGGGTAATTGCTAACTCCCAGTTTACGGGCGCAGAAATAACCCTTGATTTTGCAAAAAACGCACTAAAAGATCTGCTTTCTATGCAAGAAAGGTTAGTTTCAATTGAAAATATCCAGAAAACAGTCGCAGATTACTTTAAACTCAGGGTTGCAGATTTGCTCTCAAAAAGAAGAAGTAGATCTGTAGCAAGACCAAGACAAATCGCTATGACACTTGCAAAAGAACTGACAAATCATAGTTTGCCTGAAATTGGTGATGCTTTTGGTGGAAGAGATCATACAACCGTTTTACATGGTTACAGGCGAATACTGGAATTGCGAGAAACTGAAAACAGAGTTAATGAAGACTACTTAAACCTGTTGAGAACCCTAACAGGATAATGTGGATAAGATGTTTATTAAATTGATCTAAAAAGTTATGCACAACTTATAAACATATTTGAAGATGAATATACAAATAATTAAATGGTAATAAATTTGAACTAAGATATTGAAATATATATATAAATAAAAGTTATACACAGGGAACCTTAACCCTAATAATAATAATAAATATATATATTCCAATCTATATAAACAGGCTCATAAAATGAAAATAACTATAAAAAGAGAAGATTTACTAGAATCATTGCAAACAATCATTGGGGTTGTTGAACGTCGACAAACAATGCCAATTTTATCGAACATTCTTATGGTTGTTGAGAATGATGTTATGAAATTAACTGCATCCGATCTTGAGGTTGAGCTTATTTCAATGGTGAGTGTCGATAAAGCGGATGATTTAAGTATTACCATACCTGGTAGAAAACTGTTAGATATTTGTCGATCTTTGCCGTTAGATTCTATTATTGTTATTAATCACAAGGATAATAAAGTAATTTTGACTTCTGGTAAGAGTAAGTTTAGTTTGAGCTGTCTACCCGCTAATGAATTCCCTGTTATTCCCAATATAGCCGGCGACCATCAAGTATCTATTTTACAGTCTGAATTAAAGCAACTTATTGAAAAAACTCACTTTTCTATGGCTCAACAGGATGTAAGATACTACCTCAACGGTCTTCTTTTAGAGATTGAGGGCAGCACATTACGGGCCGTAGCAACCGATGGTCATAGACTAGCATTTTCTCAAAAAACATTAAATGATACCTCGGTTAACAAATCAGTTATTGTTCCTAGAAAAGGAGTGCTTGAACTACTCAGGTTGTTAGATGGGGATGGTAGTATTACTTTGGAATTAGGTGAAAGTCATGTCCGCATTAACTTTGGTAGCATAATTTTTACTTCAAAACTGATTGATGGTAAGTTTCCAGAATATGGAAGGGTAATTCCCAGTGATACCAGTAACCACCTTACTGCACAAAAAGAATCATTGAAAACCTCGTTACAGCGAACAGCAATTCTATCTAACGAAAAATATCGAGGTATACGATTAGTTATTAAACAAAACGAAATGGTCCTTCAAGCACACAACCCAGAACAAGAGGAAGCGGAGGAAACCATTGATGTTACTTATTCTGGTAATGATATTGAGGTTGGCTTTAATGTAAACTATTTAATAGAGGCCTTAGCGGCAATATCTTCAAAAGATGTCAGGTTATCTATGGTTGATGGTAATTCAAGCTGCTTAATATGTGACCCCAGTAATAATGAAACAAAGTTTGTCGTTATGCCGATGCGCTTATAAATCAAATTGGCATTACTGTATTTTAAAGCTGAAAATTTTCGTTTATTCGACAGTGTCGAATTTCAGCTACATCCTAGATATAACTTAATTTATGGTGATAATGCCTCAGGTAAAACAAGCGCTTTAGAGGCAATTTCATATTTAGGAAGAGGGCGATCCTTTCGAGGTGCGCAAACAAAAAGCATTGTTAAAAATGGACAAGAAGACTTCTTGTTGTTTGGGCAAACCGTGAATGAATCAAAGCAAGATAAGCTGGGTATAACGAATGGTTCTAGTGGTTTAGCGTTAAGTTTAAATGGAGAGCACACTGGCGGGCTTGAATCTTTAGCTAGATCGCTCCCGGTTCAAGTAATTGATCCCAATATACATAATCTTGTTGCGGGCTCACCAGAAAATAGACGTAGATTTCTTGACTGGGTGGTGTTTCACGTGGAACCATCTTATCTAAAGGTTTGGAGAAAATATAAAAGATCCTTGAAACAAAGAAATCTCTTGCTTAAAAACCACAATAAAAAGGAACTTAGGAGTTGGAACAAGGGCTTTATCGCATTAGGTGAAGAAATTAACAAATTAAGATGTTCGGTTTTCGAGGTCCTCGAAAGTGCGGTATCCCAAATTAGTACATCACTCCTGGATGATGGTGTTTTGTTTCATTATGATCGTGGTTGGCCCGACAATCAAAATCTTGAAGAATCTTTAATAAAATCTGAAACTAGAGATATTCAGCTTAAAAGCACACAAATTGGTCCTCACAGGGCAGATATTTCGATAACATATGCTGCCTGTAGAGCAAAAAAGCATATTTCTCGAGGCCAGCAAAAACTCTTAGCTTGTGCCATGGTGCTGGGATCTGTCGAAATTGTACAAGAGTATATGGACAGCCCCATTCTTCTCTTGCTAGATGACCCATCGGCTGAATTGGATAATAACTCTCTTAATAAATTAATGAAGGAGGTCGTTGCTATGGGCCCTCAAATTATAGCTACGTCAATTGAAAAACATGAGAATTTTTTCCCTGATGAGTATTTTGTGTTTCACGTGGAACATGGTAAGGTTAAATTAGTGTAACACCATAAAAAATATATATAAATCAATAACTTAAAATTACTGCTCTCTCACTCAGCACTTCCATGAAATCTTCATTTATTTAGCCATTGTTTGCTCTAAAATGCTATACTATTGATGATAATCATAAGGACACATGTATGAGTTCGGAAGAAGACTATAATAGTAGTAATATCAAAGTCTTAAAAGGCCTCGATGCAGTAAAAAAACGGCCAGGAATGTATATAGGTGACACTGATGATGGCACCGGCCTGCATCATATGGTTTTTGAGGTTGTAGATAACTCGATTGATGAGGCTCTCGCTGGTCATTGTGACCTTATCTCTGTGACAATTCATGCGGATGAATCGGTCACAGTTATGGATGATGGGCGAGGCGTCCCTGTTGACATTCACCCAGAAGAAAAGGTTTCTGCCGCTGAAGTAATTATGACGGTTTTG
The DNA here is from genome assembly GCA_902512585.1 of uncultured Woeseiaceae bacterium. Taxonomy (GTDB): domain Bacteria; phylum Pseudomonadota; class Gammaproteobacteria; order Steroidobacterales; family Woeseiaceae; genus SP4260. The sequence continues at coordinate 20,866 of CABXJW010000003.1, forward strand.
CATGCGGGCGGTAAATTTGATGATAATTCATATAAGGTTTCAGGTGGTCTTCATGGTGTTGGGGTTTCTGTAGTAAATGCCCTATCTGAACATTTGGTCCTAACCATTAACCGAGATGGCAAAACATATCAGCAGGAATATAAAGAAGGAACACCTTTAGCGCCTATAAAAGTAATAGGAAAATCTAAAGCTACTGGTACAAAATTAAGATTCAAACCTAGCGAGGAAACATTTACGAATATTGAGTTTGTCTATGATGTCTTATCAAAGAGACTGAGGGAGCTTTCTTTTCTTAACTCTGGTGTCAAAATAGAGTTAATTGACGAAAGGGAAGACAAGCACGACATTTTTGAATATGAGGGTGGTATAAATGCATTTGTAACACACTTAAATCGAAACAAAACAGTGGTACATAAAGAAATTTTTAGTTTTACCAACACCAGGGATGATGTTGTTGTAGAAGCTGCCTTGCAATGGAACGACGGTTACCAGGAAAATGTTTTTTGCTTTACAAACAATATACCTCAGCGCGATGGTGGCACCCATCTTGCTGGTTTCAGAGGTGCACTTACAAGAACTCTTAATAATTATATAGAGAAAGAGATTGCTGGTTCAAAAGATAAGTTTTCACCTAGTGGTGATGATGCAAGAGAAGGGTTAACAGCCGTTCTATCTGTAAAAGTACCAGATCCAAAATTCTCGTCTCAAACAAAAGACAAATTAGTTTCATCTGAAATCAAAGGAATAGTAGAATCATCTATGGCAGAAAAACTTTCAGAGTTTTTACTAGAACATCCTCAAGAAGCCAAGATTATCGTTAGTAAGATTATCGACGCAGCTCGCGCTAGAGATGCTGCACGTAAAGCTAGAGAAATGACTCGTAGAAAAGGGGCATTAGATATTGCTGGATTGCCCGGTAAACTTGCGGATTGTCAGGAAAAAGATCCAGCATTATCAGAGATATTCCTTGTCGAGGGAGATTCAGCGGGTGGTTCAGCAAAACAAGGAAGAGATAGAAAAACCCAAGCAATATTGCCACTAAAGGGAAAAATCTTAAACGTTGAGAAAGCTAGATTCGATAAAATGCTATCCTCTGTAGAGGTTGGCACACTGATAACAGCATTAGGCTGTGGAATTGGAAAAGAAGATTTCGATCCAGATAAGTTACGCTATCACCGTATAATCATTATGACAGATGCTGATGTTGATGGTTCTCATATTCGAACTCTGCTATTAACGTTTTTTTATCGACAAATGGAGGAGTTAATTAAAAGAGGGCATATATATATTGCTCAGCCACCGTTATATAAAATAAAAAAAGGGAAACAAGAAATATATGTTAAAGATGATCCTGAATTGAATAGGTATTTATTACAGCTAGCACTGGAAAATGCGAAACTGCATGTTTCAAAGACCTCTCCTGCGTTATCTGATATAGCTTTCGAGGATTTAGCAAATGAACATATGCATAGTGAAGCAATTATAAGTTCACTATCAGCAAAGTATGATGAAGAAGTAATTCGAGCCATCTGTAATGTGAAGCAAATCTCTACCAAAGAGGCGCAAGATAACAAGAAATTATCTAAGTATATAAAAGCTGCCGATAAAGAATTGCAATCAATACTCAGCATCAAAAAAGACCAAGAAAATAAAGATGAAACATTATCACTTGTCCTCGATAGTGATCAGGGTGAGGGTAAAAGCTCGAAAATTACAGTAAAGAAAATTAAACATGGTGTAGTCTCTCTCAGGCACATACCACGATCATTTTTTGGAACCAGTGACTATAAGTCAATTATAAGTCTAAAATTAAAGACTAAAAATTTACTATCTGATGGTGCGTACCTACTGAAAGGCGACAAGAATAAAGAAATAAATACTCTTGATGAAGCTATTACATGGCTTTTAACAGAAGCAAGAAAAGGTCAGTATATACAACGTTATAAAGGGTTAGGAGAAATGAACCCTGATCAGTTATGGGAAACTACAGTTAATCCAGAAACAAGAAGGCTCTTACAGGTCAATGTGGATGATGCTTTCAAAGCTAATGAGATATTTGAAACTTTGATGGGTGATGTGGTTGCACCTCGGCGAGAATTTATTGAAAAGAATGCATTAACTACCGTTAATTTGGATGTCTAATTATGAGCTTCACTAATTAATTTCATTCTTGAGTCAATCCACGTTTTTAATTCATCATTGATCTCTCTTGCTGTCTTATTCTCTGTGTTAATCGGCTCTCCGATACAAAAGCTAACTGTTCCTGGTTTTTTGAGTAATTTACCGCTTTCCCAAACATCTTCAGCATTATGAGCTACAGGAAGAATCTGTGTTTTCGATGCCACGGCCAGTGCAGCTCCACTAATACCAAACTTTTTTGTTTCACCTGGTTTCATTCTAGTACCTTCAGGAAAAATAGTGATCCAGATTCCACTAGCTAGTCTTTTTTTACCTTCATTGATAACTTGAGTAACAGCCGATGTGCCAGCCTTACGATCAATAGGTATAGCTTTTAGTAAGCTGAGAGCCCAACCAAAAATTGGGATCCACTGTAATTCTCTTTTAACTACCCAGGTTTGTTCTGGAAAAACCACGAGCTGAACATAAGCCTCAAAGACACTTGAGTGTTTGATCATTATAACGCTGGGCAGAGATGGAATATTACATCGTCCTTCTACATTCAGTTTGATATTGCACAGAACATTACCCATATAGAGCATACTATGTCCCCATAGACGGGCAATCTTAAACTTTATTGAATAAGAAAAAGGAAATGATAAGACAACAAGAATACTGGCAAGTAATACAGAAATATATAGATAAATTTGAAAACAAAGTGAGCGTAATGCGATCATCTCATGAGTATACAGATTTTATCCATTAATTAGCTTCAATATTAGCAGCAAAAAATTCTGGTATATTCTCTAGCTTCAATCTATGTTGTTGCATGGTATCTCTATTTCTTATGGTTGCTGTATTATTTTCTATAGTTTCAAAGTCAATTGTTATACAGAGAGGAGTTCCAATTTCATCGTGACGCCGATAGCTTTTACCAATATTGCCAGAATTCTCAACAACTACCCTCCCTAATTTTTTCTTTTGTAATAATGATTTTAGATCCGCAGCAAGCTTAACTAATTGTTCATTATTTCTTTTTAATGGAATTACTGCAGCTTTTATAGGAGCCAAGTGAGGTTTAAAAGCTAACACAGTTCGTTCCTTGCCATTTTCTAGCTTTTCAACTTTGTAAGCTTCGTTTAATAAGGCAAGAACACCCCTATCAACACCAGCTGAAGGCTCTATCACATATGGTATTTTCCATTCTTTTGTCTCTCTATTTTGAACCGCAAGCTTGCTATTTGAAGATTTATTTTTTGTTACATTAGCAGTTATATTAAGTTCTGATTGTCCTTTAGAATGGGAACCTAAATCGAAATCAGTACGATTAGCTATTCCTTCGAGCTCTTCTAAACCATGAGGAAATCTGTACATGATATCAATGGTCGCTTTGGAGTAATGTGCAAGCTCGTCTGAGGGTACATTTAAAATTTCAATGTTCTCTTTATTGACGCCTTGTTCAAACCACCATTGCAGTCTGAGGTCAGTCCATAATTTGTGCCAATGCTCATCTGTGCCTTCTTCAACGAAAAATTCAAGCTCCATTTGCTCGAATTCTCTGACCCTAAAAATAAAATTTCGTGGTGTTATTTCATTGCGAAATGCTTTACCTATTTGTGCTATTCCAAATGGAAGATGATGTGGTGTCGAGTCTAGTACATTTTTAAAATTAACAAATATCTGTTGAGCAGTCTCTGGCCTTAAATATGCAAAAGAATTGCCATCATCTATTGGGCCCACACTGGTTTTGAACATCAGGTTAAAAGGTCTCGGGTCAGTTAGATTATCAGATTGACAAGAGGGGCATTTGCCCTCTTTTAAATGATCTGCACGCCATCTTGATTTACAATCACGACAATCTACTAAGGGATCAGAAAAAGTATCTTCGTGCCCTGATTGTTTGAGCACTTTAGGGTGAGTTAATATTGAAGCATCTATACCTTCGACATCATCCCGTTCATAAACCATGCTGCTCCACCATGCTTTTTTGAGATTATTTTTCAACTCAATTCCCAAAGGGCCATAGTCATATAAGCCTTGAAGCCCACCATATATCTCATTTGACTGAAAAATAAACCCCCTGCGCTTACATAGAGCAACTAATTCTTCCATTGTTTTTGCTGTCATATTTTTATCACTTCGAATTTTTAGAATATTATAACTCTCATTGAGATCTTAAAATAGCAATGATATTGAGCTTCTTTTTTAAATAATTTATTAAATTATTTAAATGTAAATTGATCCTCTGATTATTTATTAGTATCATATCTTGGATGGTGTAATTCGTACAACCTGCAAAAAGTTGGTTCTAAACCAATATTGAGACGCAAGTAAGCCGAAGCTGAAGAAACGGAGTCGTTTATCTCAAGAGTCTATCTTCTATTGCCAGTATTAAATGAGTAATTTATTCGACGTAAGTCGAACGAGGAGCAATATGAATAATCTAGTAAATACTATGTTGGGTATATCCCAATCCATACCTATTATAAATTTTAATCTACTAAGGAGTGTTAATAATGACTAATGCAGAAGTTTTAGCGCTAATTAAAGATAAAGACATTAAATTTATAGATTTTCGTTTTACTGATACAAAAGGCAAAGAGCATCATGTCTCAGTGCCAGCACACACGATAAATGAAAACGCCTTTCAAGATGGAAAAATGATTGATGGATCTTCATTGGGTGGCTGGAAGCCAATTAATGAATCAGACATGATTCTTTTGCCAGATTCATCATCTGCGGTGATAGATCTTTTTGCTGAAGATGAAACATTGAACCTGAGATGTGATGTTATTGAGCCCTCTACAATGAAAGGTTATGATCGTTGCCCAAGATCACTCGCAAAAAGAGCAGAAGCTTATTTCAAATCCACAGGAATAGGAGATGATGTTTTTTTTGGACCAGAAAATGAATTCTTCATTTTTGATGATGTGCGTTGGGACGATGGCATGAAGGGTGCATTTTATGCGATTGATTCTACGGAAGCTGTTTGGAATACTGGAAAAGAGTATGCAGAGGGTAATACAGGACATAGACCAGGTGTGAAGGGTGGTTATTATCCAGTACCTCCAGTTGATTCTTTACATGATATTCGTTCTGCTATGTGTCTGGCTTTAGATGAAATGGGCGTGGAAACAGAAGTTCACCATCACGAGGTAGCAACTGCTGGCCAATGTGAAATTGGAGCTAAATATAGTACATTGACAAGAAAAGCTGACGAAGTGCAAATCTTTAAATATGTGGTTCATAATGTTGCACACAGTTACGGTAAAACAGCTACGTTCATGCCAAAACCTATAGTGAACGACAACGGAAGCGGTATGCATGTGCATATGTCTATTTTCAAAGACGGTAATAATCTTTTTACTGGGGACGGTTATGGTGGCCTTTCAGAAACTGCATTACATTATATTGGAGGCGTGATAAAACATGCCAAAGCTATTAATGCTTTTACCAATCCTGCCACAAATAGTTATAAAAGATTAGTTCCTGGTTTTGAGGCACCAACTATATTGGCTTATTCTGCTCGTAATCGTTCTGCTTCCATCAGAATACCGTATGAAGCAAATGCAAAGGCGCGAAGAGTTGAGGTGCGTTTTCCTGATTCAATGGCAAATCCGTATTTAGCGTTTTCTGCCCTGATGATGGCTGGGCTAGATGGAATTAAAAACAAAATCCATCCTGGAGAAGCAATGGACAAAGATCTTTATGATCTTCCCCCTGAAGAAGAGAAGGAATTGCAACTAGTAGCCTTTTCATTGGATGAAGCGCTTGAAGAATTGGATAAAGATCGGGAGTTTTTAAAAGCAGGCGATGTATTTAGTGATGATATGATTGATGCTTACATTGCACTTAAAATGGAAAATGTTACACGTTTGAGGATGACAACTCATCCAGTTGAGTTTGACATGTATTACAGTTTATAAAACAAACTGAAATTTAAAAAGCCGGTTTAAAAACCGGCTTTTTTTTATGTTTTGAGGCTGCCAACTATCTCATGAACGGATTGTATATTATGTTTAGCCATATAACTGATAAGCTCTTCATTAATTTTTTTACATATCATTGGATCATAAAAGAGAGCAGTGCCGATTCCAACTGTAGTTGCGCCAGCTATTAGGAACTCTAGTACATCATTTGAATTTGTTATGCCGCCTTGCCCTAAGATTGGAATCCCATGTGGCTCAGCTACTTCATAGACTTGTTTGACTTTTAGTAATGCGATTGGTTTGATAGCTGGACCTGACAATCCACCTTGTACATTTGCAATTATGGGCTCACGAGTTTCAGTATCAATAGCCATACCCATAACAGTGTTTATAACACTTAAAGCATCTGCACCTGCTTCGATGCATTGACGAGCATTTTCTTTTATATCAGTTTGGTTTGGCGAAAGTTTTGCAATTATCGGTTTACTTGTTCGCTTTCTACAAGCGTTAATAACTTTTGCAGACATCTCAGGATAGTTACCAAAAGAGACGCCACCCTCTTTTATATTTGGACATGAGATATTTATTTCAATTGCTGAAACCATTGAATCATCGAATTTCTCAGTTACTGCACCATAATCATCAATGGTTGAGCCACAAACATTAGCAATGAAGTGTGTTTCATTGGCTATAAGGTTTGGCAAAATTTTATCTATCACATGCTCACAGCCCGGATTCTGCAAACCAATAGCGTTTAACATGCCCATGGGCGTTTCATAGACACGATGATTTTTATTGCCCAGTCGTGGTTCAAGCGTTGTCCCTTTTAAGACCACCCCACCAACATCTGTATTCGAAAAACCATCTATTCTTGTGTATTCTTCTCCAAAGCCGACACAGCCAGATAATAAAATAGTTGGCGAAGATAAAGATAAATTACAAAAATTTGTCTGGAGAGGTCTTGTGGGATTTGTTTTGTTTTTATCCATAATAAGTTTTTATTGGTATCTTCATCATTAATTATAAAGAATAATGTATTTTTCAGCGAATATAATATTTTAAGGACTTTAAATGTTTAATTTGATTTTGTATGAACCTGAAATTCCACCTAATACAGGGAATATAATACGTTTATGTGCGAATACAGGTGTTAAATTACATCTTATTGAGCCACTAGGATTTGATTTAAACGAAAAAAAATTGCGCCGAGCTGGACTTGATTATCGAGAGTTCGCTGAAGTTAAAACATATGCATCTATAGAGAAATGTTTAGAATATCTTAATAATCCTCGCTTATTTGCATTCAGCACAAAAGGCAGGATTAGTCATGATGCGCCAAACTATAAAATAAATGATGCTTTTTTATTTGGCCCAGAAACACGAGGGCTACCAAGTAGTATCTTATTAGATAAAAGAGTTAATCAAGTTATAAGAATTCCAATGCTAAAGAAAAGCAGAAGCTTGAATCTATCCAACAGCACAGCAGTGGTAATTTATGAGGCTTGGCGACAAAAAAAATATATTGGCCAATCACCTATTCTGACTGAAGCTCCCTCGACATAAGTGCCTTAGCCGCATTTTCAGGATTCAGGCCATTAAACAGAATATTATTTATTGTTGTACATATAGGCATATCAATTTGCATTTTTTTTGATAAGTTGTGCATTGCTGCTGTGGCTGTAATGCCCTCAATCACTTGATTGATTTCTAGTTTTGCCTCGGAGATAGTTTTCCCTTTCGCTATTGCCAAGCCAAAACGACGATTTCTTGAGAGATTACTTGTACAAGTTAAAACTAAATCACCCATTCCAGCAAGACCGAGAAAAGTGTTGTTATCTGCGCCAAGGGCTACTCCAAGTCTTTGCATCTCTGCTAACCCACGATTAATTAAGGCAATTCGCGAATTATCTCCATAATCTAATCCATCAGAAATGCCAGCCCCAATAGCTAGAATATTTTTTATTGCACCACCAATTTCGACTCCAGTAATATCATGAGAGGTATAGGCACGAAAAGATAGATCAGAGATATTGGATGCGAGGTATTTACTAAAAGCTTTGTTTTTTGAGGCTATTGTAACGGCAGTAGGCTTATTTTGAGCCACCTCGATTGCGAATGAAGGTCCGGAGATAATGGCCATTTTTTGATTCTCATCAAATATTTCTTCACATATATTATGTGGCAATAATCCTGTGTTTACTTCGAAGCCTTTTGACGCCCACCAAATGTCAAAGTTTTTATTTAGTGACTTCATCTTTATTAATATCTCTCTGAGATTGTCACTAGGAACTGCTATTAAAACTTCTTTTGCATCTTTTAAAGCAGCATTAAGCTCTGAAAATATAACTATATTTTTTGGTAGAAATATATTTGGTAAGTATTGTTTGTTTTCTCGTGTTTGAATAAGGTTGGTGATATTTTCAGATTCTCTTCCCCAGAGATTCACAGTGCGATTTTTCTTTGCTAACTGCAGTGCTAATGCCGTTCCCCAGGAGCCTGCTCCAAGAACTGTAATAGGCATTAATTCAGAAACATTATTTTTGATGCTCAGTGTGTTGTCTCCGTAGGAGCATCATTATTTGTTTCCTCGCCTTGAGCTGTTGCTCTTCGTTTTGATTCTTTGTATAGTGCGTCAAAATTTATAGGCTGTAATAGAAATTCTGGAAAGCCTCCCTTTGTTATAATATTCGCGATTGCTTCTCGGGCATAGGGGAATAGGGTATTTGGACAAAAAATACCAATGATTGTTTCTAGCTCTTCTTTTTCATAGCCTGTGATTTGAAATAAACCAGCTTGTTTTAATTCTACAAGAAAAATTACATTATCTTCGTCTTTCGCCTCAACAGTAATTGTTAAGATGACTTCATGAGTATCATCTTCATGTGGAACATGCGTGCTACTTAAATTCAAATCTGTTTTTGGATTCCACTCTGCTCCCTTGAAGACATTGGGTGTATTTGGGGATTCGAATGAAGCGTCTTTTATATATAATTTTTGAATTATAATTTGTTTTGATGGTTCTTTATCAGACATTTTTATTTCCTTGGGCGTATTATTAGTAAGGGCAATTATTTTATTAGTTGATCTAATTTCCCAGTCTTTTCTAGTAAAGATAGGTCATCAAAGCCACCAATAGCTTTATTTTTTATAAAAATTTGAGGCACTGTCTTGTTACCACTTAATTGTTCCATTTCTTTCCATTGGGCATCATTCTTACTTACTGGTATTTCTTTGTAAGATATTTTTTTCTCATTTAATAATGCCTTTGCCGAATCACAAAAACTGCAATACCAAGCAGTGTAGATGATAACATTCGCAGTATTTTTCATGTTATTTTTTTTGTTTTGTGACAAGCGGCATATTAGCTTCAGACCAGCCAGTTAGACCACCACTAATACCAAATACATTTTCTTTACCATCAGATCTTAGTTTATTAACAGCCTTGCTGGAAATGGAACCATCACTGCACACGATTACCATGGCTCGTTGTTTAGATTTTTTTAGCTTCTCATGACTTGTGTTTAATTGGTCAACAGTCATACTTTTTGAATTTACTATATGCCCTGTCTTAAAAGCATCAGAAGATCTTAAATCTATAACGCTAGCTCCAGAATTGATTAAATTGACCGCTTTAAAAGGATCAATATTGGCTAAATTCTGTTGTTTAGTTTTAAGTTCGTTAAAAATTAACAATAAAAAACTCAGCAACAGGCCAAAACTTAAAAAAAGATGGTTACTTATAAATTCGTATATATTCATTTTTTATAATTTTCTTGTTATTTTTATGAGATTATTAGTTGATGAAGTGCATTATACAGCTCTTTCGATTGAAAAGTGATCGAAAATTATTTTATCTATAGAGATTACATCAAAAAGTATTATTGATTATGGCTACAAAAGAACGTGTTATTTTAGTTATTACTATTGGGTTGGTATTAGGCCTGATCTTCTCTTTAAGTGAAAATTATTTGCAATTTAATCAATCAACAGTGAGCAATGAAAATCCAATCTTATTTAATGAAATACTAAATGAAATACAATCGAAATATATCGAAAAAGTTGATTATGATGTTCTAGTAAAAAGTGCGGTTACAGGCATATTATCCGATTTAGATGAATATTCTGAGGTTTTAAGTGCAGATGATTATCAGCAAGTTAAAAACTCAACAAATGGTTTTCACGCAGGAATTGGAATTACTATTTTCAATGATCTTAATAAAGTCACTATTAAAAGTGTTAGCAACAAATCTAATGCTTATATGGCGGGAGTTAAGTCAGGTGATGAGATCTTGAGCATTAATGGTCAGCTCGTAAAAAACTTAACATTTGTTGAGTTGTCTAAGCTAATCGATGGCGAGGTTGGCACTGATGTCGATCTTATTATAAAAAAAGATCTTACAAATACAATTATGAGTCTAAATATAATAAGAGAAAATATTTATTCACCAAGTATAGATACAAAATTATTATTATCCCATTACTGCTATATCAAGCTAGATAAATTTAATAATCAAACTCAATCAGAAATTGATCGCGATATGAAAAATATCTGTTTGTCTAACAAAAAAACTATAAATGAAACTAAAGGCTTAATTATCGACATAAGAAACAATCCTGGGGGCACACTAGAGGGCGCTGTAAAGGTGGCGAATCTTTTTTTAGAAAAGGGTGTTATTGTGTCAGCAAAAGGCCGAAAAAATGATTCTTTGTTTGTACATTCTGCTGATGCAAACGATATTTCAAAAGGCCTGCCTATTGCAATAATTGTAAATAAACACTCTGCTTCCGCTGCCGAGATTTTTGCTGGCGCAATGCAAGATAATAATCGCGCAATAATTGTTGGTACTTCAACTTATGGAAAAGGCTTAATACAGACTGTTATTCCATTGACGGATGGAAGTGCAATAAAATTGACTACAGCACGGTATTTTAGACCATCAGGAGCCCCAATAAATAAATCAGGAATTAGGCCTGACATTGTTGTTCAAAGCAGTGCTAACGCCAGAAGCAATGATAATAATAATTCTATTTATGACGACCTACAGTTGTCTGAAGCCATTAATATAATGAATAATCGTTTGTAGTATAAGTTTTAATAATATGAATTATTATAATGAAAAAATTTTGCCACAGTTGATTCAAAGAGCCTGTTCTTCGAAGCCCGCCTCTAAGCAAAGGGAGAAAGTTATTCCTTATGCGGAGGGCGTGGTGTTAGAAATAGGGGCAGGCTCGGGTTTGAATTTCGAATATTACGACACTTCAAAAGTACAAAAAATTTGGGCCTTAGAACCATCTCTTGGCATGCAAGCGATTGCTAAGAAGACACCTGTAAGTAAAATGTTAGATATTGAATATCTATCATTACTTGCTGAAGATATTCCATTTAAAAAAAATACTATTGATACGATAGTTTGTACTTATGTTCTTTGTACAATTCCAAATGTTGAGCTGGCTCTTAAAAAAATGTATGAAGTACTGAAACCAGAGGGCAAGCTTTTATTTACTGAGCATGGCTTAGCTCCAGATAAGAAGATCAAAGTATTGCAAAATCTGGTTAATCCGATTTGGAAAAGAGTTTCTGGCGGCTGTAATTTAAATCGTAATATCTCCATGTTGTTAAAAGGGGCTGGTTTTTATACAGTAGAAGAGCAAATGTACATACCTGGATTTCGTTTTTATTCATATAATTATTGGGGCAAAGCGGTAAAATCATCAATATGATTAGATGTCTATTTATAATAATTTTAATACAGCTCTCTTTGAATTTAGTTGCTCAAGATTTAGATTTAAAGCAGAGTCTTTCTTGTAAAAATAACTTCGATCCTGTTTGCGGGATGGATGGAAATACCTTTGCAAACGCTTGTTTTGCTGAGGTGGCAGGAATTGAGGTTGCAAATCTTGGCGTGTGTGAAGACCCTTCATTATCATGCCCTGCTGATTATAATCCCGTGTGTGGCATAGACCAGAAGACTTATGAAAATGCATGTTTAGCAACTACGGCCGGAGTTGAGATTATCTCTTCTTCAGCATGCGATGGAGATAATGCTTGTAAAAATAACTTCGATCCTGTTTGTGGGATGGATGGCCAGACATATAAAAATAGATGTGAAGCCAATTTAAGTAATATGCTAGTTCAAAGCTCGGGCGCTTGTGATGTTAATTCCTGTCCTGAAATTATTGCTCCAGTTTGTGTTAGCAATGTTACTTATAATAATATGTGTTTAGCAGAAGCAGATGGGCATACTGAATTTCTAGAAGGGGCATGTAACGTTAGGTCTTGCACAGGAATTTATGCCCCTGTTTGCGGCAAAAACAATCAAACTTTTTTAAATGCTTGTGTTGCTGAGCGGGCAGGCATTAATATTATTTATGCTGGTTTGTGTGAAACACAAGGAAATAACTGCTCAAATCAATATGCGCCAGTGTGTGGGATTGACAAGAAAACTTATGACAATCGTTGCTTTCTGGATAATGCTAAAATTCAATTAGCCTATGCGGGTGTTTGCCTGGGCGAAGCTAATCAATCTCAATAGCTATTCAGTGCCTCTCATGCGCTTTTGTAATGGCTTGCTTAATATTAACAATATAATCCCTGCACCTGCTGTAGTCATAACAATATCGAGGTATTGTGATGGAAAGCCAGCAATATTATTAGCATCAAATTCACCAGCAATCCGTCCAGCAATTAAATTACCTAAGGCAGAAGCGACAAACCATAAACCCATCATTTGACCAACAAAGCGTTTTGGTGCGAGTTTGGTGGTGGCAGATAATCCAACTGGTGATAGAGCCAGCTCACCGAAGGTATGAAATAAATATGTTAGTAATAGCCAAGTTGGCATTGCTTTTGAACCTGTTGTAATTACTGTGGAAGCGATAACCATCATCAAAAATCCAAGCGCAAGAAATAATAAACCAACTGCAAATTTAGTTGGTGTTGAGGGATTTAAATTTCTTTTGGCAAGCCAGATCCAAAGATAGGCAAATATTGGCGCAAAAATAATAATAAATATAGAGTTGATAGACTGAAACCAAGAAGAATAAAGCGTAATCCAGCTAAATTCCAATTGAGTATAACGAGTTGCAAATAAATTTAAAGAAGAGCCAGCTTGTTCAAATCCTGACCAAAACATAGACGCGCCAATAAAAAGTGCGATGAGAACCCATACACGATCGCGTTCCTTTTTGTTTAAGTTTCCCCAGATTAAAATATATACAAAAAAACTAAACGCGGTAAATAGAATAATATAAGTTGTTACTTCAGATATTTTAACAAAGCTTATTGATTTACTATAAAGTGAAATAAACCATATAAAAAAGCCTATTATTAAAAAAGCACTAATTAGGAGTTTAATTTTTTGCTTCTTATTAATTGGGTTTTCGGGCATGCCAGCTTTACCAAGATATATTTTACTTTTATAAAACTGAATCACACCAAATAGCATACCAATTCCAGCAGCACCAAAACCATAATGCCAGCCGTAATTATCATTTTGAGCCAAAGCACCACAAATTATTGGACCGAGCATTCCACCAATATTGATTCCCATATAAAAAATTGAAAATCCTGCATCCCTTTTGGGATCTCCTTCGCTATAAAGAGCCCCAAGAACGGCACTAATATTTGGTTTTAACAGGCCCGTCCCAATAATTACTAATAGCAGTCCAATAAAGAAAGTTTGAACCGTTGGAATCGCTAAAATAAAATGCCCGCACATAATAACGAAGCCACCAGCTAATATTGCAGATTGAGCGCCAATTACCCGATCTGCGATCCAGCCACCTGGTAATGCAACTAAATAAACAAAGGCAGTATAGATACCATATATCGCGGTCGCATCAGTATCAGTAAGCCCCATGCCACCATTAATGACCTGATCAGTCATGAATAATACCAATAGAGCGCGCATTCCGTAATAGCTCATCCGTTCCCACATCTCAGTAAAAAAGAGGGTTATCAGGCCTTTTGGATGACCAAAAAAAGTATTATTCATCATCGGATTTTTTGATAACAAAAACTTTGGACATGATAATGCCAAGCTCAAATAGAAGATATACCGGGACAGCTAGCAAGGTTTGACTGATTACATCTGGCGGTGTTAAAAACATGCCTGCAATAAAAGCCATTAAAAAAACATAAGGTCGAGCTTTTGCTAGTTTTTCTGTATCTGTTAACCCCGCCCAAACAATTAAAACAGTTGCAACGGGCACCTCAAAGGCAATACCAAAAGCGAAAACAATCGTTGTAATGAAATCTAAGAATTGAGTGATATCAGTTTGCATCTCTACTCCAGCAGGAGCTATCGAGACAAAAAAACCAAACATAAGTGGAAAAACAACAAAATAAGCAAAAGCAATGCCACAGTAGAACAATAGTATGCTGGTCATTAGCAAGGGAATAGCAAAGCGCTTTTCTTTTTTATACAAACCCGGGGCTATAAAATTCCAAATTTGAAATAATACTATTGGCATCACAATAAATAGCGCAGTAAAAAAAGTTAGCTTGAATGGCGTTAGTAAAGGAGAGGCTACAGCAGTAGCAATCATTGCATTTCCTGGCAGGACTGAGCGTAATGGCTCGGAAACTAATGTGAAAATGTCGCCAGAAAAAGGCAACAAAGCAATAAAAACAATGACGACAGCTATGGCTATTACTAAAAGCCTACTTCTCAATTCAACAAGATGAGATAGTAGGGTGCCTTCTGCTAATTCTTCCTCTTTATTTTCTTCCATGACAATAAAATCTATTTATTCAGTGCTTTCTTGTTTGTTATCGCTATCATCGGAATTTGGAATTACTGGCTCTGGAGGCCTTTCATTCATATCTGAATTAGTATTAACAAATTGCGGCCTTGTAACATCATCTATAGGCGCTTCAATAGATTTTTGTTCAAGGGGATTGTTTAATTCTATCTCTTCTTCTAATTGCCTACGCATGACTCGGGTCATGCGTTTTGCTTGACCGATCCATTCGCCTAGTTGATTAGCAACTTGCGGCAATCTTTTTGGACCTAAAACAATCAGGCCAATAAGAGAGAGAATGATTAATTCCCAAAAACCAATACCAGACATAATTAACCTTTTATTGCGTTATGAATGGTTTGTTTCTTCGTCGTTTTGATTTGATTGTGGCGAAGAAAAATCTGTAATTTCTTTGGCTTCATCATTTTCTGGTTCTTTATCAGCTTCACTTACAGCAGTGCGAAAGCCTTTAACAGCACTTCCTAGATCTGAACCAAGCGTGCGTAAACGCTTAGTGCCGAATATAGCTAAAACAATAGCCAGAACAATCAATAGTTGAAATGGACCGATGTTTGATAACATCTTTGTTACTCCTAATTTACATGAATATTAATATTACAAAATTAAGTATAGCAATATATTTGGATGAATGGACATACCGAACATTACAATAAAACTTTAAATAATATGATTTACATAATGTAATGAATTACTTAACCTCTAACCAAAAAGTAGCAGGGCCATCATTGACTAGCTGTATTTGCATCTTAGCGCCAAATACACCTGTTTTAATATTTGTATTTGTGTGATTAAGTTGCTCGATAAATTGATCAAATAATTCCTGACCTACCTCCGGTTTTGCAGCTCCAGAGAAGCTTGGCCTATTCCCTGAGTTTGTATTTGCAGCAAGAGTAAATTGAGGAACAACCAGAATATCAAAATTTTTATCAATAACACTCATATTCATTAAGCCTTTGTTATCAGAAAAAATTCGATAATTAAGAATTCGCTCAGCCAATCTAGGAGATTGTTCATAGCCATCCTGCTTAGTAAACGCAATAAACACCAGAAGACCTTCGTCTATATTTGCGGTAACTGATCCATCAATCTTAACTGAGGCGCTTTTTACCCTTTGAAGTAACGCAATCACAATATTCTCCATTGTTTGTCAACATTTAGGGCTATATTTTGTGCTTTTCAGCCTTATGACACAAATATTAATAATAATCATATCAAATACATATAAATTACTTGAATTAATATTTAGACAATATTTACCACTTTATAATTTATTCATATAAAGTGGTAAATATATACTGATTTATGATTTTAAATAACGATATGTGGTAAATGATATAATTTCAAAGATTTAAGTTGCACTTATCCTTTTAGTGATTAAACTCATTAACTCTAATTTATTTTGGTGGTTATTGATGAAAAGAAGAGAATTTGTGACTGGAGCAGCATTACTGGCGGGTTTAAGCGCTTGCGCACAAGAGGAATTGGAGCAGGCTAATAGTAGCTCTGGATCCACTGAAAAATTTGAATGGAACATGGCAACATCCTGGCCGCCGCATCTTCCAGGGCTTGGTGTGGGCGCTGATAACTTGGCTAAAAATATAGAAATAGCCAGTAAAGGTAGATTAAAGATTAAAGTCTATGCTGGTGGAGAATTGGTGCCACCACTTGAAGTATTTGACGCCGTGAGCCAAGGCACGGTTCATATGGGCCATGATTCATCTTACTATCACCGTGGGAAAATCCCATCTGCGCCCTATTTTACAACTGTTCCATTCGGATTGAATGTCAATGAAATGAATGCATGGTTATATTTTGGTGGTGGCTGGGAACTTTGGCAGAAAGCGTATATGCCGTTTAATATTCTTCCTTTCCCCGTAGGTAATACGGGCGTTCAGATGTTAGGCTGGTTCAATAAAGAAATTAATCATATTAATGATATAAATGGCCTTAAAATAAGAATGCCGGGACTTGGTGGTGAGATTATGCAAAGGGCTGGTGCTGTTCAGGTAACTATGGCTGGTTCTGAGATATTTACATCGCTGCAAACGGGCGCCATTGATGCTGCTGAATGGGTGGGCCCATACAATGATGTGTCGCTAGGATTACACAAAGCCGCTAAATATTATTATTATCCTGGGTTTCATGAGCCAGGCCCAAATATTGAATGCATTATTAATAAGGATGCGTGGGAAACACTGCCGCCAGATCTACAGGCAATTGTTAAAATTGCATGTCAAAGTTCAAATCTACAAATGACATCAGAATATATGTGGGGCAATGCTGTTGCGTTAGAACAGTTAAAAGCTGATCAAAATATAAAATTAAATCAAATACCACAGGCTGTATTTGATCAACTTAGAGAACATGCGAGGGCAGCCATTAACGATTTAATCAATGATGATGCTTTGTCTAAGAAGATTCAGGATTCTATGTCTAGCTTCATTAATATATCATCCTCAAACCAAGAGATAACAGAGCTTGCTTATCTAAAAATGAGAATCAATTCTAGCGCATTATAATTTTTGAAATGGAAGTGTATCCATTTTCATTCTTGGATGATGAATATTGAACTAACTAATTATATATATAATTAGGTAACCAAGTTACAAGAGCTGGGAATATCGAGAGAATAATCAGCATTAATATCTGAATAGCAACAAATGGCATGACCCCACGGTAAATTTGCTGTGTCTTGATAGACTCAGGCGCAACTCCTCTGAGATAAAAAAGGGCAAAACCAAATGGAGGAGTTAAAAAAGATGTTTGTAAGTTTATGGCGATCATTATTCCTAACCAAATAGGATCTATATCCATCATTAAAAGAATTGGAGCAATAATTGGCACAACGACAAAAGTGATTTCTATAAAATCTAAGACAAAGCCAAGCAGGAAAATAGCTGCCATCACCACTAAAATAGCAAAGAATTTATCACCAGGAAGGTTTAATAAGAATTCTCGAATAATTTCGTCACCGCCAAAACCTCTGAAAACCAGAGAAAATATTGAAGCACCAATTAATATGAAAAATATCATACTTGAAATCTTAACTGTTGATTGCATCACTTCCGTCAATTTAAAATAAGTTAAGGTTCCTTTCATAGAAGAAATTATTAATGCTCCAGAGGCACCAATTCCAGCAGCTTCAGTCGGTGTTGCAAAGCCTAATAATATAGAACCAAGTACTGAGAAAATAAGAAAAAGAGGAGCAAACAAAGAAGTAAGCATCTTCTTAATATTTTGATTTGTTGGTTTTTGTTGTGGCTTATGCGGCACCATATTGGGCTTAAATATTCCTACTACTGATATATAGAGAAGATAAAGCACGACTAAACAAATTCCTGGTAAAAGAGCACCAGCAAATAAATCACCCACAGAAACTGTTCGTGGGGCAAAATTACCCTGAGTTAGTTGAGCGTATTGATAAGAGGATGATATGACATCCCCGAGCATAACAAGTACGATTGATGGTGGAATAATTTGACCCAGTGTTCCAGCGGCACAAATTGTGCCTGTGGATATTTCTGCTGAGTAACCTTTATTAAGCATTGTCGGTAGTGCAAGTAAGCCCATAGTTACAACAGTAGCGCCAACGATTCCTGTGCTTGCCGCAAGCAGCATGCCAATCATTGTGACAGCGATACCTAAGCTTCCTTTAAATCGCCAAAATAGATTTGATAAGCTATCAAGCAGATCTTCGGCGATATGAGATTTTTCCAATGTAATGCCCATGAATATGAACAATGGTACGGCCAGTAAAGTGGTATTGGTCATGATTCCATAGATTCTATTGGGCAGTCCTGTCAAAAAAGCCTGCTCAAAAGAACCACTAGCTATTCCAATGAAAGAAAAGATTAATGATATTCCGGCCAATGAAAATGCAACGGGATAACCCAGAAGCAATATCAAGATTATGCTAATAAATAATAATATGGCCATCCATTCCATTAACTTCCCTCTCTTATTTTTATAAATTCTTTACATAATATCGATATGATTTGGAAAATAATGAGTAATGGCATAATTAATAACATGCTTTTCAAGAGTGGAATAGCTGGATATAGAAGGCCACCAGCATCTCTGGAAATTTCTTTTACCAACCAAGAAGAAGATACAAAATCACCAGTCACTATCAGTAAGAAGATACAAACCGGTAGGGCAAAAAAAATAGCTCCAATGATATTTACCCAGGATTTTTGTTTAGGTGAAAATGATCTGTAGAAAATATCCACACGAACGTGCTCATCTAATTTGAGCGTGTAGGCGGCACCCAACAAAAAGATTGCGCTGTGCATCCAAACTAAAGATTCTTGCATCCAGATTGAGCCAATATTAAATACATATCTTAATATTACGATCAAAAAAGTTATTACCGTCATAATGAGAGTTAGCCAAGACACTGCATTACCAACAACTTTGATAGCATGATCAATTGCTTTCGAGATTAAATTTATTAGATTCATGACATGAAAGCTGGGGCTGTTTAATGGCGCCAAAAAGTTGGCGTAAATAATACAAGCAATGTGAAGATTTCAAGTCTTCCTAATAACATGCCAATAATAGCAATCCATTTTGCTATTGCGGGCATTAACATAAAACCATTAGCTACCTCTCCAAGACCAGGGCCTAGGTTATTAAGAGTAGCTGCAACGGCAGAAAAAGCTGTAACTTGATCTAGACCTGCCATCATCATGGCAATCATCATTAATGCGAAAATTATAAAATATATTGAAAAGAATCCCCAAACAGCATCAACAACACGATATGAGATAGCATTATTTCCTAGCTTAACTGGTATTTCAGCATTAGGATGAACTAGGCGTTGAATTTCACGTACGCCTTGCTTATAGATAAGTAAGAATCTTATAACCTTAATTCCGCCTGCTGTTGAGCCAGCCGATCCCCCTATAAAGCTTGCCAGTATGAGGACAACCGGAATTGCACCAGGCCAGCTAGCAAATTCTGAAGTAGTAAATCCTGTGGTTGTCGTAATTGAGACAGCTTGGAATAAACCAGTGATTATAAAATTATTGTCTAAAAAGTTACTAAAGAACAATGTCAAAATAACAAATACTGAAATAGCTAATAATATTTTCGTATACGCTTTGAATTCTTGATCATTTAGGTAATGCGTAAGACTTTTATTTCGCCAAGAAAAGAAATGCAATGAAAAATTCGCCCCTGCTATGAACATAAAAAAGATAGCGATTAGATCAATTTTCGAACTATTAAAGTAACCAATACTTTGATCATGCGTGGAGAAGCCACCAATGGCAATCGTCGAAAAAGCATGCGATAGAGCATCAAAAAAGTTCATGCCTGCGAAATAATAACTAGCCGAACACAATATAGTAAGAGTTAAGTATACATACCATAATGCTTTTGCAGTTTCAGTGATTCTGGGAGTAAGCTTATTATCTTTTATTGGTCCGGGAGCCTCAGCTCTATATAACTGCATTCCACCCACCCCTAGCATGGGCAAGACAGCGACCGCTAAAACAATAATTCCCATTCCACCCAACCATTGTAATTGTTGTCGGTAAAATAGTATTGATTTTGGTAGTAAATCAAGGCCACTAATGACTGTTGCGCCAGTAGTTGTTAGGCCCGAAATTGATTCAAAAATAGCATCAGTTAGAGACATAACTGGAAGGCTTGCAAGATACAATGGAGCAGCGCCGAAGATGCCTAATACGACCCAAAATAATGCCACAACAATGAAACCATCCCTTAACCTGAGGTCATTTCCTGACTGCCGAGTCGGCAGCCAAATCAATAACCCAGAAAAAAAAGTAATTAAGAAGCTGATTAAGAAAGGAGCCCAGTTATTTTCATTATAAATAACACTGAAAATGACTGGCGTTAGCATGGTAATGCTAAACATCATTAATAATAGTCCAACTATGCGCTGTATTACTGACCACTTCATTTTTTCATTATCTTATTTATTTTTTAATTTAAATCTTTTGCAAATAATTTTTCTAAATGAATGATATTTCTTCTGTCAGTCAAAAACAGAATAACATGATCATCTTGCTCAATAATCGTATCATGATGCGCCATGATGACCTCTTGTTCTCTTACTATGGTTACAATATTACAACCATGAGGTAGATTGATATCTTCAATTTTTTTACCAACCACGAGCGAAGTTTCATTAGTGCCATGAGCAACTGCTTCGATAGCTTCCGCTGCACCTCTTCTCAAGGAATGAACTTTAACTACATCACCTCCACGCACATAGGCCAAAAGTGATCCGATAGTAATTTGTTTGGGTGATACAGCAATATCAATGGTTCCAGCTTCAACCAAGTCAGCATAAGTAGGTCGACTAATCAAAGCCATTACTTTACTGGCCCCCATTCTTTTTGCCAACATAGCTGATAATATATTTGCTTCTTCTGCATTGGTTAATGAGCAGAAAATATCTACATCATCAATATTTTCCTCAAGTAGTAATTCTTCATCTGCTGCATCACCGACTAAAACAATAGCTTTATTGAGCTGTTCTGAAATAATTTTGGCTCTTTCTGGATTATGCTCAATAATTTTTACATGATTTGTATTTTCAAGCGCCAGAGCAAGTCGCAGTCCGATATGACCGCCACCTGCAATGAGAACCCGCCTAACAGGACTATCAATTTTTCGCATTTCGCTCATGAAGGTGCGAATATCTTTTTTCGCAGCAATAAAAAAAACCTCATCACCAGAACGTATGATGGTATCTCCTTCAGGTTCTAGTGATTGTCCATTTCGATAGATAGCTGCAATTCTTCCTTCCGTATCTGGAATATGCTCTTTAAGTGCGGATATTTTTTGACCTACCAAAGAACCATCTTTGTTTACTTTTGCGGCAACTAATCTTACTTCTCCATTTGCAAATTTAAGTACTTGTAATGCACCTGGGTATTGAATCAATTGTTCAATATGCTCGCAAACCAGTTGTTCCGGACTTAAGCACACGTCCACTGGAATTGCCTCTTGATTAAATAGGCCTTCTGTATGCAAATAAGAGCCAGATCTAATACGCGCGATTTTAGTTTCGATATTAAAGATGGTTGATGCGATTTGACAAGCCAGCATATTTGTCTCATCAGAATCTGTCAGAGCAATTACAATGTCGGTATCTTCGGCACCAGCCCTTTTTAGGACATCTGGATGAGAGGCATGCCCAGAAATTGTTCTAATATCAAGACGGTCTTGCAGTTCACGTAAAACCTCAGTTTTAGAGTCGACGACAGTAACATCATTACTTTCTTCGCGTGAGAGATGTTCTGCGGCCGATGACCCCACTTGTCCTGCACCTAGAATGAGTATCTTCATATTATTTTCCAGATAGTTTTTTGAAAAATAAATTACACATTATCTATAAAATTTACTTAAGCTCAAGGTTAGCATAACTCAGAACTAACCACTTCGTTCCAACATTTTCAAAATTTACCTGTACGCGAGCATGGACCCCTTGGCCTTCATAAGCAAGAATTATTCCTGGCCCAAATTTTTTATGATGCGCCCTTTGCCCTAACTGAACTGGTAATTTAGCTTCTGAAGCAGGGGTTTTTTTTGTTTGGTGAATATGTGACTGATAGTGACCAGTTGCTTTTTGCCTAATTTCATCTTTTAGTTCGGATGGTATTTCAGCCATAAATCGTGAGGGCGGTGCATGATTATCTTGCCCATGCAATCTCCGCTGTTCTGCAAAGGTTAAATATAGTGTTTGCTCCGCACGAGTAATTCCCACATAGCATAGTCTACGTTCTTCCTGGAGAGTTTTGGAATCTAGGATATTTCTTTGGTGAGGAAACAGCCCATCTTCCATCCCACACATAAATACCAATGGAAATTCCAGCCCCTTAGCTGAATGCATGGTCATTAGTTGGACACAATCCTCCCAGGCACCAGCTTGCTCTTCACCAGATTCTAGGGCCGCGTGAGCGAGAAATGCATCCAACATTGTCATTTCATCCTCATTATCAACATCAAAACTTTTTGCCGCAGTAACTAATTCTTCTAAATTTTCTATCCTAGTTAATCCGCGCTCACCTTTTTCCTTTTGATATAAGTCTATCAATTCACTCAGATTAATAAGATGATCTATTTTATCGTGTATCTCTAGACTTTCAGTCTCTCTATCCATCCTGTTTATTAATGAAATAAAATGATTTATTTTGTTATATTTTGTTCCAGTAGGATCATTTTTAGCAAGAAAGCAAGCTGCCTTCCAAAGAGAAAGATTATTATCTTTTGCGCACTTTCGAATATTATCTAATGCTTTTGCACCAATACCTCGTGTAGGTTTATTAACTATTCTTTCAAAGGATGCGTCATCATTTTTGTGTGATACTAATCTCAAATAAGCAAGAGCATCTTTAATTTCTGAGCGCTCAAAAAATCTCAATCCGCCATATATTCTATATGGCATAGAGGCACTAATTAAAGCTTCTTCTAGTGCTCTTGATTGTGCATTAGAACGATAAATAATAGCTGCTTCGGTACGTTTATTACCTTGTTTTTCCCAATCTGAAATGCGATTTACTATAAAATTTGCTTCATCTCTCTCATTAAAAGCTGCATAAATTTTAATTAATTCGCCCTGCTCACCGTCTGTCCAAAGCTCTTTTGGTATCCTATCTTCATTTTTGGTGATAATAGCATTAGCTGCTTTAAGAATATTGGCTGTGGAGCGATAATTTTGTTCTAGGGTAATTATTTTAGTGGCTGGAAAATCTTTCTGAAATTGAGCTATATGCTCAACCTTCGCTCCACGCCATCTATAGATAGATTGGTCTTCATCACCCACAGCAAATAATGTACTTTTAACTCCTGTTAACAATCTTAATAATGCATATTGGATTGAATTTGTGTCTTGAAATTCATCAACCAAAAGATGTTTAAATGTACTATGATATTTTTCCAAAAGTTGCGGATTATCTCTAAATAGTTCATATGTACTTAGCAATAATTCAGCAAAATCGACCAAGCTTCCTTGGTTACATATATCTTGATATTGTTGATATAACTTAATCATATGAATTAAATCCACATCGTTTTTATTATCAATTTGATCCGCGCGCAACCCCTCATCTTTTTGTTTATTTATAAAATACTGTATCTCTTTTGGGTTATGACGATCATCATCCAAGCCAAGGCTTTTTATTAATCTTTTTATAATTCTCAGCTGATCGTCTGAATCAATTATTTGAAAGCTTTGCTCTAACCCAGCTTCTTTTGCATGCCTTCTTAAGAAACGATGTGCAATCCCATGAAACGTTCCAATCCAAAGATTATTAACTGGGATATTTAATAATTCTTCAATACGATGCCGCATTTCTTTTGCCGCTTTGTTCGTAAATGTAACGGCCAAAAGATTATGTGGGGATATATTTTCTACATCAATCAGCCATGCAATACGATGAGTTAAAACTCTTGTTTTACCGCTTCCCGCGCCCGCAATTACAAGCATGGGTTCGGCAGGCCCAGTTACTGCTTTACGCTGGGGCTCATTTAATGAGTCAAGTATTGGTGTTACATCCATTTATACTAAAAGGTCATTTAATCTTAATGGAATGTAATGATCGACAAGTAATGCAGTGAATAGAATAGTCAGATAGTGGATTGAAAAACGAAAGACTCGCATAGGTAATTCTACACTATCATCTTTTTTTAATTTAATGGCATACCATAAAAATGCAATGCCACTGGCGATGGCGGTGAACAAATAGATGATTCCACTCATTCCAGTCTGATAGGGTAATATGGTTATTCCAACTAACAATATCGTATAATTCAATATAAAAAGACGAGTAAATGCATTTCCATGCGTTACTGGAAGCATTGGGATATTGGCTTTTTCGTAGTCTTCTTTTTTTGCAATAGCAAGGGCCCAAAAATGTGGCGGGGTCCAAAGAAAAATAATCAAAAACAATATTAATGCATCACTGTGAACTTCGCCAGTTACCGCTGTCCACCCTAAAACTGGTGGTGCTGCACCAGCTGCACCTCCAATTACGATATTTTGAGGAGTGGCTCTTTTTAAATAAACAGTATAGATAATTGCGTAACCTATTAGGGAGAGAAACGTTAAAATTGCAGTTAATGTATTTATTAAAAAGAAGAGCAAGAACATGGATATTACGCATAAGACCAATGAAAAGAGTAAAGCTTTTTTCTGTGAGATTTTGCCTTGAGGTAATGGGCGATTCTTAGTTCTGGACATTCTTTCATCAATTTGAGCATCGAGCACATGATTGATTACTGCTGCTGAGGATGCGCTCAGGCCGATACCAAGCGCACCAAATAATATTATGTTAATAGAGGGCAGTGATTCAGTGGCAAGAAACATGCCGACAATGCCGCAGAACACAATAAGAATAACAACTTTAGGCTTTGTTAGCTCATAATAATCCTGCCAAGTTGCTTGAGAGTAGCTTTGCAATTTTTTTTACCTTAAAAATTTTTAATTGATGGAATATCTAAGTAAATTATAACATCAAAATATGTTTGACTTTGACTTAGTAGATTAATTATTTTTATTAAGTAATGTTCTTTTTAATTTTATTATCAAGAATATTATTACACCAAAACACATCAAGAACCATTGAACTGAATAGCCATAATTGGTTGCAGAAGTAGATACTCGTGGTTCCCAATTTCTAGTGAAACCATTCTTCTCATCTGGATCAAGTAATAATATGTAAGGTAATGTTTCACGCTCAAGTTGATCTTGTATTTCTTCGATGCTGGGATATATGCCTATATTCGGCCATGTTGTAATTTCATTAAATGCCTCACCGTCACGGATCCCCACTTTAGGTAAAGAACCTGATCGCCCTTTTATATTTATAATGGAGCTATCAATTTTAATATTAGGAAAGTCATTTTCTTTTTTTATCCATCCCCTATTTACCAGCAGCAGTGGCAGGTTTTTATTTATTTCAAAGGGGGTAATAATCATTTGTCCTAATTGGCCACCTCTAATTATATTATCAATTATAATTTGCCTATCTTTATCAAAGGCTCCAAATGCCTGTATTCTTGTGTAAGTAGCCATATCAGTTCGATCTTTTATGTTGATATGATTCTCGCCGGTTATATAAGCTTCTTGTAAAGCATCTTTTTCTTTTGCCCGATCAAGCTGCCAAAAACCTAGTGATGCAAATGAATAGATCAATATGATGAAAAATATATAAGGAGTAGCTGCGTAAAAAATTGGTCTTAAATTATTCATGAGCGATTTTTCTTTTTTAGGTTAATAATTTGCGAGATATCGACCTTATATTCATTTGGATTAGAGTTTAAATTATTTCCCCAAGCGTGACCATATATAAGCTCTAATTCAATCGCTATTTGACCATCTTTTACTGTATTGTTCAGTTCATTTTCAAGCTCAATGAAGGCCGTCTTGCCAGTTAAAGAAGGGCGCCTTTCAGCAAGACAATTTCTTGCTCCGATTGAGCTAATATCCTGCATCATTGAGTCTAGTGTTGAATAGTGTAAAGTAAGCTTTTCAGTATCTAGGACCGGATCACTGAGACCAGATTGAAGCATATTATCTCCGATAATATGCATATCCATAAAATGATTTACATGATTGAAATTATCAATCTTGGACCAGATTGAATTAAAAATTTGAAAGCTATCTGGTCCGAGTGTTGAGAAAATAAATAGACCGTCTTTTTTTAATATTCTACTTACCTCTGAAAAAAAATGATTTGTGTTATCAATCCAGGGCATCAATAAATTGGCAAATATTAAATCCATAGAATTATTGACAAAAGGCAAGGCATTTGCGGATGCTTGAACTTCTCTAATGCGACTTATAATAGAACGTTTTTTTCTTGATTCTATAAGTCTTGATTGAGATAAATCTACACTCATTATTTCGCATTTTTTAAAACGCTTAGATAGATACCTCGAACTCGAACCAAGGGCAGATCCTAAATCAAGGCCAATTTTAGGACTTAAATTCATAGGTTTCATTTTTTCTATCAAATCGTTTCTGCAGTGCCTATGAATGAAGTCATATTTAGAGAAAGATGTCGCTGTAGCATCGGCTCTTCGCATTACATCTTTGGTATTAATTTTGTGGGTCATTATTTTTACGTGTTGTAATTCAAAAAGATGCCAATAAAAACTATCATACCAATGTAATGATTGTGCTTAAATGCATGAAAACAAGATTTTCTATCCCTGCCTCTGGATATCCATTGGTGATAAAACATTAAAAATAATGAAGCTACTATGGATAAGTAAACCCATATACCTAAATTGGCAATTTTAGCCATTAAGAACAACTGAAATATCATCAATATTTGAAAAACTCCAATGAATAATAAATCATTTTCACCGAATAATATTGCAGTTGATTTAACCTTGAGATTTATATCATCATCACGATCAACCATGGCATAGAAGGTATCGTAAATTAATGCCCAAAAAATCGCGATTGAAAAAATTAACCATCCAAGTAACGGGACAGTTCCAGTTTGAGCTGCAAATGCCATAGGGACCCCCCAACCAAATGCAAAACCAAGAATGAGTTGAGGGGCAGACAATATTCTCTTCACAAATGGATATATGGCAGTTATGCAGGCCCCAATTAAAGCAAGAATTTGGGTTTGTCTATTTAGAAAAAAAATCAACAAAAATGCTAAAGACATTAATACGAAAAAAAGAATGAGCGCTTCCTTTTCACTAACTTTTCCAGAAGCAATGGGTCTTTCTTTAGTTCTTTTGACGTGGGGGTCAATTTCTCTGTCGGCGAAATCATTAAGAACACAACCGGCTGATCGCATAATTACAACACCCAGCATAAATATTACTAGAATTTTTATTGATACGTCACCGTTACTAGCAAGCCAGAGTGACCAAAGCATTGGCCACATTAAAAGCCATATACCAATGGGTTTATCTAGCCTCATTAATAGAAATAAATAAGTTAGCTTTTTTGTTACTTTTGAGCTCATGGATTAAGACTACACTTTACCGTAATCATGTTCACTGTTTGACCATCTAATTACCATTTTTTTTGTTTCTTTGGGAAAATTATTCATCATGTTGTCAGCTATTTTTTGTACTTTTGGCAATAAGTGAGCATCTCTCACTAGGTCTGCAATGCGATATTGCGGTAATCCTGTTTGTTTTGTTCCAAGTAATTCTCCAGGACCACGTAATTCCATATCTTTTTGCGCTATCTTAAAGCCATCATTAGTTTCACGTATAACTGATAATCTTTCATGTGCTATTGCACTAAGGGGTTTTTTGTAAAGCAATATACAATAACTTTGTTTGTTGCCACGACCAACCCGACCTCTCAATTGATGAAGTTGTGAGAGCCCCATTCTTTCTGCATTTTCTATGATCATTAAACTGGCATTTGGAACATCCACGCCTACTTCAATTACTGTAGTTGCGACCAGAAGTTTAATATGAGCGTCCTTAAATAATCGCATCATATTTTCTTTTTCAGAATTTTTTTGTCGTCCGTGGATTAAACCAACAGATAAAGGCTTAAGGATGTCTTTTAAATGGTCGTATCGATCTGTTGCAGCATCCGCTTTTATTGTTTCAGATTCTTCAATTAATGGACAAACCCAATATGCTTGCTCACCATTGATACACGCATTCTTTACTCTATCGATAACAGATTTTCTTTTATCATTGGGTATAACTATTGTTTCGATGGATTTTCTTCCGACAGGAAGCTTATCGATTATTGATGAATCAAGGTCTGCGTAGGCCGCCATTGCCAGTGTTCTGGGTATTGGAGTTGCTGTCATAATTAGTTGATGAGGTTGTTTTTTTAATGCCTCACCTTTCTTTCGTAGCGCAACTCGTTGGTTAACCCCGAAGCGATGTTGTTCATCAATTACTATTAAGGATAAGTTTTTGAATACTACTCCATCCTGAAACAGGGCGTGTGTCCCAATAATCAAATCAATTTTACCATTTTCAACTTGAGATAAAATTTCTTTTCGGATTGTTTTTTTTTGTCCGCCAGTAAGCTTTATTACATTAATTTTTAATGGGCCAAACCAGTGAAGAAAAGATTCCATATGCTGCTCAGCCAGCAACTCTGTTGGAGCCATAATAGCTGCCTGAGTTTTATTAGAAATTGCTTTTAAACATGCGATTGCCGCAACGATAGTTTTTCCTGAACCTACATCTCCTTGAAGCATTCGCATCATTGGACGTTTTTTGTCCAAATCATCTAAGATTTCTTTATAGGCTTTTTTCTGAGCCGGAGTTAGATTGAATTTTAACGACTGTATAAAATCAATTACTTTATTGTTTCCATCTTTGAGTGCTGTTGCTGTTGTGTTTTGTGCTAGTAATTTTAATTTTCTCAAGCGAATATAGTTTGCCAACAGCTCTTCAAAAGACAATCTTTCTCTGCATTTAACTAATGTGTCTTCAGTATTCGACCAATCTGTTTGTGGCGGAGGTTGGTGTAGATTTATCAAGGCATTTTCTAAATTCGGAAGTTTCAAATCATTGAGAATTTTCTTAGGAAAGAGCTCTTGAGGCTTTGAAGTTTTCATTACGTTTAATGCCTGCCTAATCAGATTCTTCAATCTGCCTGTTTGAATTCCGTCAATCGCTGAATAAATAGGAGTAAGAGTTTCGTCACCTTTAAGCTCTTTTTTTGAATTAATAAAGCGATATTCAGGATGAATCATTTCGGTTCTCTTGCTATCTGTTCTGATAGTTCCATAGCAGATAACATGAGAATTATTTTTAAATTGCTGGAATTGAGAATTAGAAAAATAAAAAAATCGTAATTTAAGTTTCTTTGTTTCATCTTCGATAGTTATCGATAAACTGCGGCGACCATAAAAAAGAATTTTACTATCGGTGATTCTTCCAGCGATTAAAGCGCGTTCGTTATGTGGGGCATCTGCAATTGGATATAACTTGGTTCGATCTTCATAACGATAGGGGAGCAGAAATAATAAATCTTCAATGAGATTAACGCCGCAGGCATTTAATTTTTTTTTAAGGGCTGGGCCTACTCCTTTTAGAGTCTCTATTTCTGAATTAAGCGTAAGCATTATCTTGTTGGAGTAAAAAATTACTTCTTAATTGCTAAAATTGCCTCAACTTCAATATCAACCTCTTTAGGTAATGATGCTACACCAATAGCCGCTCTTGCAGGGTATGGTTCCTGAAAATATTGAGCCATTATTTCGTTTACTTCTGCAAAATTTCCGAGGTCTGTGAGAAAAATACTTACTTTGACTGCATCATCTAAAGAGCCACCAGCAGCTTTTGCTATATTGCTAAGATTCTTAAATACTCTGTGAGCTCTGTTTTTGAAGTTGCCATCTACTATATTCATAGTTTCTGGATCTAATGGAATTTGGCCCGATATAAATGTTAAATTTTCAATTGATACAGCCTGACTATATGTTCCGATAGCTTTAGGCGCTGTATCGGTATGTATTATTTTTTTCATATTCATGACTCCAAGTTTTACATTATGTTTTATCTCTAGATATGCGATGAACATTGTTCATATTACGTATATTTCTAATGATTTGCGCTAGATGAATCCTATTCTTTACACTCAAAATAAATACTAATTCTGAGTAGTCTTCATGACTTGCTACTGTGACTGACTCAATATTTGAATCTGAATCTGCAATAGTGCTTGCTACTTCAGCTAGAACACCAGTTTTATTCTCAGTTTCAACATGAATTTGACTCGAAAACTCACGGTTTATATTTTCTTGCCAACTCACGGATAGCCATTTTTTCGGGTGCTTGCGAAAGTTTTTTAAATTACGACAACTATTTTCATGAATTACAACACCTCTGCCAGAGCTCATATAGCCCATGACATTATCACCAGGAATTGGATAACAACAATGACCGTAAGACACAATCATACCTTCTGTTCCTTCAATCGCTAGGTTGGTTTTCGTTAGTTTTGCATTTATATCTATATGCACAGCAAGATGCCTTGCTGTTAATGGTGCGAGTCGGTCACCTAGGCCAATTTGTTGGTAAAGATCATGGAGATTTTCAACGCCCAGCTCTTTGAATGTTTCAATTTGACGTTTTTTGCCGATTTTACGAAGCGAGGTTCCTAGATCTGTTAGTGCTGAATTAAGTAATTTCTTGCCTAGTTCATAAGCGTCACTTTTACGAATCGTTTTTAGATAAGCTTGCACATTTGATAGCGCTTTTGCTGTGATCGCATAATTAATCCAATTGGGATTTGGTCTAGCGTCCTTATCGGTAATAATATTGACCGTTTGACCATTTTCTATAACTGTTTTGAGTGGCACTAGTGACCTATCAACCTCCGCTTCGATACATTGATTACCCACATCAGTATGCACCGCGTAAGCAAAATCTATAATTGTTGCACCTTTAGGAAGTGGCATAATATCTCCCTTTGGGGTAAAAACATAGATCTTGTCTGGAAACAAATCGACTTTTACATTTTCTAAAAACTCAGCTGAGCTGGAGCTTTGCTCAATCTCTCCAATATTTTCTAACCACTTTCTGGTTCTATTATTAGTTATTGATGGGCTCTTGTCTGTGGCTTTGTATTGCCAATGCGCTGCTACACCAGATTGTGCCACACGATTCATTTCGGAAGTTCTAATTTGAATTTCAAGTGGAAGACCATTCGGCCCAAAGAGTGTCGTATGAAGTGACTGGTACCCATTAATTCTGGGGATGGCTATATAATCTTTGAAGCGTCCTGGCATAGGCTTATATAAGCTATGAACTAAACCGAGTAATTTATAACAATTATTAACATCATCAACAATTATTCTAAACCCATAAACATCAGCAACATCTCCTAGCGGGCGTTGTTTAAGCTTCATTTTCTTGTAAATACTATATAGCTGTTTTTCCCTACCAATAACTTCACCTTCAATTGCTTCTTCTTTCATCACTTTCAAGATTCTTGAAGAGATTTTCCTAACTATGCGTTTTTGTCCACCTTTACTTTTTTTGAGCGCTTTATTAATCACCCGATAGCGATAGGGGAAAAGATTTTGTAAACCAAGATCCTCCAACTCATTTTTAATTGTATTGATTCCCAGGCGATTAGCTATGGGCGCATATATATCCAACGTTTCTTTAGCTTTAACTTTTCTTTTCCTTTCGGGTAAATATTTAAGAGTCCGCATATTATGAAGACGATCAGTAAGCTTTATTAAGATAACGCGGATATCCTGAACCATTGCTAATATCATTTTTCTAAGAGTCTCAGCTTGGGCTTCAGCATGACTGTTAAATTTAATCTGATCTAACTTGCTGACACTATCGACTAGGGATGCTATTTCTGGATTAAAAGAATGTTCTAAGTCAGTTAAATTAATTTCTGTATCTTCAACAACATCATGCAGGAGGGCAGCACAAATAGTTTGGCCGTCCATTCTCATTTCTGCCAAAATTTGGGCTACAGATAGTGGGTGACAGATATAAGGTTCACCACTTTTTCGGCTTTGTTCTTTGTGCGCATCAGCGCCACATTTATATGCTTTTAAAACAAGCGACTGCTCAGTTTCTGATAAGTATATGGAAACGGTATCAAGTAACTGCTTGAGCAGCTTTTCTTCAATTCTTGAGCCTGAACTAACTTTTTCTTGGATGCGTTTCGCGAAATCCATATTAATTTATAATAATAAAGCAGGATAATGCGAAGTTGTATTTATGTGATGTTGTTAATTCGTTATTTTCCAATAGACAAGCTTTGAAGTGGAAGAATTTCGTCATCTTCTTCAGTTTGAAGTAATTCTTGAGCGTCCATTAAATCCATTTCTTCGAGAATGCTCGGTGAAATTTCACCCGCAGCAATTTCTCTTAAAGCAATTACAGTTGGTTTGTCATTTTCTCTTTCAACAAGCACTTCCGCTCCATGAGCAATTTTTTTTGCTCTTTTTGCGGCCATAAGAATCATTTCAAATATGTTATCTACTTGATGCATACAATCTTCTACAGTTATTCTGGCCATTATATCTCCCGTCGTTTGACCATATAAAAATTAATTCTAACCTACTTCTGATATTACTACACCAGTATCTCGTTAATTTTTTTAATTAAATTTGGATTATCACTACGATTTGTCACGCTCTCAGCATTGAAAATCGCTTCTAATTCATCAGCAGCTGTCTCAAAATCATCATTAATTATACAATAATCGAATTCATCCCAATGCGTCATGTCCTCATAAGCTTCATTAAGGCGCTGTGCTATTATATCTTTAGTATCGGTATCACGATGAGTTAGTCTTTCTTTAAGTGCAGCTTGTGATGGCGGTAAAATAAAAATAGATATACATCCAGGCATTGATTTTCTGACTTGTTGAGCGCCTTGCCAATCAATCTCAAGAATTGCATGATAATTATTTTCAATTATATGTTTGACTTGCGTTTTGCTGGTCGCATATAAATTGCCAAAGACGTTTGCAGATTCAATAAACTCGCCATTTTCTTCAAGTTCATTAAAAACGTTTGTTGAAACAAAAAAATAATCTTGTCCATGAGTTTCATTTTTTCTCGGGGTGCGTGTGGTATATGATATTGAATAGTGGAGCTTGTTATTTCTGTTAATGAGCTTTTTTAATAGGGATGTTTTTCCAGCACCAGAAGGTGCGGAGATAACAAATAAATTCGTGGCATTATTCATATGACTGTCATTGTATATTTCTAAATTAGATATTTTGGATATATTCCGCAGTTTCTTCAATCAATTGTTTTATTTTAATTTATTATAGTGAAATGTTCAGTAAATAAGAATGCACACAGTCGTTAAATTAGGAGTAGAAAATGAGGCATGATGGCAGAAAAAATGATGAACTACGAAAAATTAGTTTTGTAGTTGATTTTACTAAATATGCTGAGGGCGCGGTCTTAGCTATATTTGGTGAAACAAAAGTTTTATGCACGGCATCAATTGAATCGAATGTTCCACGTTGGATAAGAGGTAGTGGGTCAGGTTGGGTAACCGCTGAATATGGCATGCTTCCTCGAGCGACTCATTCTAGGTCAAATCGTGAAGCATCAAGGGGAAAGCAAAGTGGCAGAACTCAGGAAATACAACGGCTAATTGGCCGCTCCATGAGAGGCATTATGGATTTAAAGATGCTTGGCGAAAAAACAATTACTTTGGATTGTGATGTAATCCAGGCTGATGGTGGCACAAGGACTGCGGCCATTAGTGGAGCATATCTAGCATTAAAAATCGCCCTTAAAAACTTATTAGAAAAAGATTTAATCAAAAATGACCCACTTACTGGATATTTAGCTGCTATCTCCGTGGGTATTTATAATAATGAGTCTATCCTTGATTTGAATTATGTTGAGGACAGTAACGCTGAAACTGACATGAATATTGTAATGAATGATACTGGCAAGCTCATAGAAATACAGGGAACCGCTGAAGGGAAAACGTTCAATAGGGAGGAACTAGATTCTATGCTTGATTTAGCTGAAAATGGTATCAAAGATATAATTCAAATTCAGAAGAAAGTTTATAAGGATTATTGAGATCATCAATAATAAAATGGGAATTGACTGAGTAATATGAAAAATAAAATTGTCATAGCTACAAATAATCAAGGCAAGTTGAGAGAGCTCAGATCCATTTTTAATGAATTTCGATTAGAGCTCATCACGCAAGGAGAGCTTGATATTCATGCAGCAGCTGAAACAGGGGGCAGTTTTTTAGCGAATGCTTTGCAAAAGGCTCGGCACGCCGCAAGATACACAAAGTATCCAGTTATAGCTGATGACTCAGGATTGATGGTTGATGCTTTGAATGGTGAACCTGGGATATTTTCTGCTCGTTATGCTAAAGAAAATGCAAGTGATGAACAGAACAATTTATACCTTTTAGAAAAAATGTTTGGTATTGAGAATCGTCAAGCGAGATTTCATTGTTGTCTTGTTTATATTCGCTCATATAAGGATCCAGAACCAATTGTCATTCAGGCGGAATGGAGAGGGTTAATATGTGAATCATTATCTGGTAATAAAGGTTTTGGCTATGATCCAATATTTTTTGTGCCAGAGCTAAATCATACGGCCGCTGAACTTTCGATTGATATTAAAAATAAATTTAGTCATCGGGGGCGAGCTAATAGAATTTTGGTCAAAAAGCTACTTGATAAAAAATTAATAGTTAAGCAAAAGTAATGGATGCGATGCCGTCTCCTTCATCTTTATATGTTCATCTGCCATGGTGTTTAAAAAAGTGCCCGTATTGTGATTTTAATTCACATGAAGATGCGATTTTAAAAGATAAGAAAAAATATATTGCTGCACTCAAAAAAGATATTGCCATGGAGGGTCATCGATTTTCTGGTGCAATTTTAAAGACTATATTTATCGGGGGTGGAACACCCAATTTATTTACACCTGAGGAGATAAATGAACTTATAAATGAAATAAAGTTTTATTTTAAATTTAATAAACATAAAGAAATTACAATGGAGGTAAATCCAGGCTCACTGGAAAAAAAGAAATTATCCGATTATAAGCTTGCTGGTATAAATAGGCTCTCTATTGGTGCTCAGAGTTTTAATCCTCAATTATTAAAACTTTTAGGTAGGACTCATAATGTTGAGGATATTTTTTCAACGATTGAAAATGCACGACTAGCCGATTTCAAAAATATTAATTTAGATTTAATGTTTGGGCTTCCTAGTCAAACGATGAAGTTGGCTCAAAAGGATCTCAGGGAGGCAATCAATTTAAATCCAGAACATATCTCATATTATCAACTGACCGTAGAGCCAAATACAATTTTTTATAAAAAAAGACCAAAAAATTTACCTTCAAGCGATAGGCTCTACAATATGCATGAAAGTGGATTAGAGATATTAGAAGCAGCTAATTATTCAAGGTACGAGATATCTGCTTTCGCAAAACCTCAGGAAGAATGCCAGCATAATCTTAATTACTGGATATTTGGTGACTATATAGCTGTTGGTGCGGGTGCTCATGGAAAATATACTATTAATAATGATGTTTACCGTTATCAAAAACCATCATTACCGAGAGCATATGTAAATACTAACTTTGAAAAAAATGATTTTAAATTAAAAAAACTCAAGCAGTCTGAAATTATCTTTGACTATATGTTAAATAATTTACGACTTATATCTGGATTTAAGGAAACTCATTTTGAAGATTTCACCAATATCTCTTTTAATATTATTGAACAAAAATTAGTCAAATTAAAACGATTGGGATTGATGCAAAATGATGGAGAACATTGCTGGCAGCTAACTGCGCTTGGACTTCGTTTTCTTGATGATGCACAAGCAGAATTTTTGCCATAGTAGATTTTATTTTTTTAGAATTATTATAAAAAATATCAATTTTTGAAAATCTTTATACACAAAATTGAGGGTTCACTATATTTTACTTGTAAAAGCATCCTTAATTCATATTTATATCAATATATGTGTTATAAATTATTGAAATATATGTACTTTTTTAAAGTGTATATAATTTAATCATTTTGATAAAAATCCTTTAACAATGCTGATTTAGATCGTTCACTCTATTTCCTTCCACAGGTTTATCCACAGCTTCTGTGGATAAATTGAATATCAAAAAATACCTTGAAAAAACATTGGTTTACAGCTATTCTACGCGCCCATTTAATAACACCTTATTGCTTACTGGATATTAATATTATGAAAGCTGAGATACATCCTAATTATAATGAAATAAATGTAAAATGTAGTTGCGGCAATACCTTTGCTACACGCTCCACTCTTAATGATGATTTGACTATCGAAGTTTGTTCAGCCTGCCATCCTTTTTATACCGGAAAACAGAAGATCGTTGATTCTGGCGGTCGAGTTGATAAATTCCGAAGAAAATATGGCAAGAGTTAAGCCGGTAATTGTTTTTGTGGTCGGAATAATAGAATGACAAAGAGTGTCTTTACATTAAATTCAGGAGATAACGCTGATTCAATTGAGCTGCCTGTTGAAAAAGGCGTGCTTGGTCCTGATGTTCTTGATATAAGTAAATTATATAAAGACAAAAATATTTTTACTTATGATCCTGGGTTTGTTTCAACAGCTAGTTGCCATAGTAAAATAACCTTTATTGATGGCGATGATGGCATCTTACTTTATCGTGGTTATCCAGTTGAGCAATTAGCGAAATCGTCACATTTTATCGAAGTCGCATATTTGCTCCTTTATGGTGATCTGCCCAGTAAAAATTTATTGGATGATTTTTCAGCGTCAATCACTCATCACACCATGCTTAATGAAGGCATGTTGCGTTTTTTTAATGGGTTTCGTTATGATGCTCATCCGATGGCCATGCTTTCAGCGATTGTAGGGTCTATGTCTGCTTACTACCATGACACCATGGATATCAATAATTCTCATGCTCGTGAGATTTTTGCACATCGTATTATTGCAAAGTTACCAACTATTGCAGCTGCAGCCTATAAGCATTCAGTGGGTCAACCATTCGTTTACCCAAGAAATGATTTAGGCTATTGCGAAAATCTACTGCATATGTTTTTTTCTGTTCCGGCTGAAAATAAAGAAATAGATCCAATAGCTAGTGAAGCTCTAGATCTATTATTTATACTGCATGCAGATCATGAGCAAAATTGCTCAACATCCACCGTTCGAATGGCAGGAAGTTCGGGTGCAAATCCATATTCAGCAATAGCAGCAGGTATATCTGCACTATGGGGGCCAGCTCATGGAGGGGCGAATGAGGCAGTTCTGAGGATGTTGGAAGATATCGGTAGCAAAAAGAACATACAAAAATATATTGCTAAAGCAAAAGATAAAAATGATCCGTTTCGGTTAATGGGATTCGGACACCGCGTTTATAAGAATTATGATCCAAGAGCAAAAATTATCCGTAAGATGTGCCATAAAGTCCTTAATCAGAGCGGTAAAAATAATTCACCATTGTTAGAATTAGCTGTTGAACTTGAAGAGGTGGCTTTGAGCGATCCATATTTTATTGAAAAAAATCTTTATCCAAATGTAGATTTTTATTCAGGAATTATATACCAAGCGTTGGGCATACCAACTTCAATGTTTACGGTAATGTTTGCTATTGGCAGAACAGTTGGGTGGGTTGCCCACTGGCGTGAGATGATTACCGATCCAGATGGAAAAATTAGTAGGCCTCGCCAACTATATACCGGAAAATCACAAAGAGACTACACTCAGTTAAATGCCCGATCATAGCTGAATTTGCTTTTTTAGAGCGCTCAATTTTACCCTTACCATGGGTTTGTTATTAATCCGACTAATTGGAGCGTGTTTTTTTTCTGTGTGAGAAAAAATAGTCAGATCGATATTAGTATCTTCATAAATAAAGCATAAGCCATTGAAAACTTTTGTATTAAAGTTATTCATTTTCAATTTTTTATCAATTAGTTTAAAAGTAATATTTTTTGATTCTAATAAAATTATCACATCTTCCATATTTTCAGCAGTAAGATGGATATTGACAT
>CABXJW010000004.1 GCA_902512585.1 uncultured Woeseiaceae bacterium
ATCTGAATATACCCGTTATCTGTTCTAATACTCCGTCCTACAAAAGAGTAATGATGGATGCAGATTTGATGGGCTATTGCGAAAACGATTTGGATTGGAATTTATCAATTAAACGATTGATTTTATGGGATAATGAGAAGAAAGACTATTTTAAGAAAGTATCTAATTATATGAGTAAGAATTATACATTAGATGTAATTATGCGGTCTTGGAAAAATGTTTTTAAGGGATCTAAATTAAATGATTGATAAAGGGGATAAATCTAAAATGAAGGCAGTAATTCTTGCTGGAGGGCTAGGTACTCGTTTGAGTGAAGAGACTAATTTAAAACCAAAACCCATGGTTGAGATTGGGGGAAGGCCGATCTTATGGCACATAATGAAAATGTATTCTAATCATGGGGTTAATGACTTTATTGTATGTTGTGGTTACAAAGGTTACATTATCAAGGAGTATTTTGCTAACTACCTTCTACATCAATCTGATGTCACCTTCAGCATGAAAGAGAACTCAATGAAAGTGCATAAAGAGCGTTCAGAGCCCTGGGTAATTACTTTAGTAGATACGGGTGATAATTCAATGACTGGTGGAAGGCTCGGCAGAGTTGCTGAATATATTAGAAATGAAGATTCATTTTGCTTTACTTATGGTGACGGTGTTTCTGATCTAGATATAACAGCTTTGATAGATTTTCATAATAATCATGGAAAAGATGCAACCTTAACGGCAGTTATTCCACCAGGAAGATTTGGTGCTCTAGAGATTAAAGGTGATAAAATTTTGAGCTTCACAGAGAAACCTCTAGGTGATGGTGGATTTATTAATGGTGGATTTTTCGTATTATCTCCAAGAGTCTTGGATAGGATTGATGGTGATATGTGCGTCTGGGAACAAGAGCCACTAAAAGGGCTTGCAGCTGATGGAAACTTAATGGCTTTCATGCATCATGGATTCTGGCAGCCCATGGATACACTTAGAGATAAGATATACTTGCAAGATTTATGGGATGGAAATAAAGCATTATGGAAAACTTGGGATTAGGTTTTGTAGATGAAAAATTTTGGGATGGTAGGCGAGTATTTTTAACTGGTCACACAGGCTTTAAGGGCAGTTGGCTGAGTTTATGGTTGTCATCCCTGGGTGCTATTGTAAAGGGCTATTCTTTGTATCCCTTAACTAGTCCGTCATTATTTGAAGAGGCAAAGATTAATACATTAATGGATAGTGAGATCAATGATATAAGAAATTTATCTAAAATTAAAAAAAGCTTACTTGATTTTAATCCAGATATTTTAATACATATGGCAGCTCAACCATTAGTTAGATATTCTTATGAGGCGCCAATAGAGACAATTGAGGTGAATGTGCTAGGAACGGCAAATATTTTAGAGGCAGCTAGAAATTGTAATAATCTAAGGTCTGTGATTAATGTTACAACTGATAAATGTTATGAAAATAAAGGTGATAAAATAGGTTTTAATGAAAACGATCCGATGGGTGGATATGACCCATATAGTAGTAGCAAAGGATGTGCAGAATTAATTACTGCGGCATATCGACAGTCATTTTATCAGGATAAAAAGATTGGGCTAGCCTCAGTAAGAGCAGGAAATGTAATTGGTGGTGGGGACTGGGCAAAAGATAGATTGATACCAGATATTTTAAAATCCTTAAAGGATAATAAACCTGTGATAGTTCGAAATCCTAAATCTATACGTCCATGGCAACATGTCCTTGAGCCGTTAAGTGGCTATCTCGTGCTTGCTCAAAACCTCTATAAAAATCCAAATTTATATGCAGAAGGATGGAATTTCGGCCCTTATGATAGTGATGCCAAGCCAGTTACTTGGATTGTTGATAATATGATTGAAAAATGGGGGAGTGGTCACTGGCAAATAGATAATGGTTCTAATCCTCATGAAGCAAATTATTTAAAGCTTGACATAACAAAAGCCAATCAAAAGTTAAATTGGTCGCCAGTATGGGATCTCGATAAAACACTAAATTCAATTATCGATTGGCAAAAACACTATATAGGTGGCGCTAATATGCAAGACTTTTCTGTAAGTCAAATAGAGCTGTATAAGAGAGATGCGCTTTCTTAATGCAGAATTTTAATTTTAATTTAACATCATTAAGTGGCCTCTATGTCGTAAATAGAAATCTTGCTAAGGATGAGAGGGGTTTTTTTAGTCGATTTTTCTGCGCGAAGGAATACCAAAGGATTGGTTTTGATTCTCAGATTGCTCAAATGAACCATTCAATGACTAAGGAAAAAGGAACTGTTCGTGGGTTTCATTATCAAAACCCTCCTTTCACTGAAGTAAAAATAGTTTCTTGTATAAAAGGAAGTATTTTTGATGTAGTTATAGATATTAGAAGAAATTCGCCAACATTTTTAAAGTGGTATTCGATTAAATTAAGCGACAATAATAACAAAAGTTTATATATACCAGCCGGTTTTGCGCATGGGTTTCAATCATTAGAAGATAATTGTGAGTTACTTTATATGCATTCAGAATATTATAACCAAGGTTCCGAGGGTGGTTTAAATATTTTGGATCCAGCGCTATGTGTGGAGTGGCCATTAAGTATTACTTGTGTTTCTCAGAGGGACGCTAATCACCCTAAAATTAATAAAAGTACATTCAAAGGGCTTTAATTGAAATGAAATGCAGACACTGTAAGGCAACATTAAGTCATATTTTTATTGATTTAGGAAGTTCTCCGCCGTCAAATTCTTATCTTACAAGTAAAACTATAAAACAAGCAGAAAAGTGGTATCCGT
The DNA here is from genome assembly GCA_902512585.1 of uncultured Woeseiaceae bacterium. Classification (GTDB taxonomy): domain Bacteria; phylum Pseudomonadota; class Gammaproteobacteria; order Steroidobacterales; family Woeseiaceae; genus SP4260. Next base: position 2,789 of record CABXJW010000004.1, read on the forward strand.
TAAAGGTTTTCGCTTGTGAAAGCTGTTGGTTAGTTCAAACAGAGGATTTTGTTGGGGCAGAAGAAATGTTCTCTAAGGATTATGCTTACTATAGTTCATATTCTTCCTCTTGGCTTAAGCACGCAGAAAACTATATGAATTCAATGATAGATCGTCTTAAATTAGATGGAAAAAGTAACGTAATTGAGGTTGCGTCCAATGATGGATACTTACTTCAATTTACGAAAAAGAATAATATCCCTTGTTTCGGTATTGAGCCTACTCAAAATACAGCGGAGGTAGCACAACAAAAAGGAATTGAAATTATTCAAGATTTCTTTGGTGTTACCCTGGCTAAAAAATTGAAAGCCCAATCTCGTCAGGCAGATCTTATGATAGCTAATAATGTACTTGCTCACGTTCCAGATATTAATGATTTCGTGAAGGGTTTTTCGATTCTTCTGAATGAAGATGGAGTGGTAACATTTGAGTTTCCTCATATCCTTAATTTAGTAGAAAAAAAACAATTCGATACAATATATCATGAGCACTACTCATATTTATCGTTGCTATCAGTTAATAGTATTCTTGAATACAATGGTTTGAGCATATTTGATGTAAATGAATTGAATACTCATGGTGGGAGCCTTCGTGTATTTGCGCAAAGAAGTGATATTAGAAGTCATAAAGTCTCAGATGCAGTATTTAAAGTTCATGAAAGAGAAATCAAGAGCAAGTTAAATACAATAGATTTTTACACAAATTTCCAAAAGAAATCAGAAAATATTAAATTTAAATTATTATCTTTTCTAATAAGTGCAAAGGCAAAAAATCAAACGGTTATTGCATACGGTGCAGCAGCAAAAGGTAGTACTATTTTAAACTATTCAGGCATTCGTTCAGATTTAATCCCATTTGTTGTTGATAAAAACCCTAATAAATCAGGAAAATTTATGCCGGGCAGTCGCATACCTATTATAGACGAGTGTATTATAAGAAAAATAAAACCAAAATATATTATTATACTGCCATGGAATTTAAAGAGTGAGATTGAGGATCAGTTATCTTATATTAGAGAATGGGATGGAAATTTTGTTGTTGCCATTCCGGAGCTTATGATATTTTGAGTCGTAAAATATTACTTACTGGTGGCTCAGGCTTTGTTGGCCGTCAAATATTAAAATCTCTCCAAGATCAGGATGTGGATATAAGTTTGATTGTTAGATCTAAATCTAAGAAGAAAATAACTAATAGAAATAAGATTAGAGAATTCATCATAACGAAAGATTTGTTTTCTGAAACTATTAACTGGTGGACTGATAAATGCCACGGGATAGATATAGTTATTCATTCTGCGTGGTATGTGGAACCGGGAAAATATCTTCAATCAGATAAAAATATAGATTGCTTGCAGGGAACGTTAAATTTGGCAAAGGGTGCAATAAATTCAGGTGTGAAAAAATTTGTCGGTATTGGTACTTGTTTTGAATATGATTCTGATCAGGGTTATTTATCTACAAGCACACGACTCAAACCTATTACCCCATATGCTGCAGCAAAGGCAGCAGCCTACCTATCCCTATCGCAATGGTTTAATGAAGAAAAAGTCGAATTTGCATGGTGTAGATTATTTTATTTATTTGGTGAAGGTGAGGATCATAGGCGTCTTGCACCATATATAGAATCACAATTAATGGAAAATAAGAACGTTAAGTTAACAAATGGTAATCAAATAAGAGATTTTATGGATGTTGCAGATGCTGGAAAATTTATAACTTCAGTCTCACTCAATAATTATGAAGGAGCTATAAATATTTGTTCAGGTGTTCCAATTACAGTTCGCCAGTTTTCGGAAAACATTGCAAAAAGATTCAAAAAGATGAATTTACTAGAGTTTGGGGCAAGGCCTGAAAACATAGTTGATCCGCCATGTATTGTTGGTATCCTTGACCCTAAAATAAAAGATAAATCATGAGTATAAATAAACTCATTAACCCTACTTAATAAAAGTTCGACAGAGTTAATTGAATTTATTTTAGTGCAATAATATGAATTATATTATGAGTAGAAATTTTTTTTTTGACAATACTGTTGATCTTATTTAAGGGTAGTCAAGACCATCTTTCTATATTATTATTTGCGATATATAGCTGAGATCAATAAATTTTAGCCGGTTATCAGAAATTCAATATAAAAAATTTATATTTTTTTAATAGTCTAAATAGGTTTAATATGAAAACTGCTCTTATTACAGGTGTTACAGGTCAAGATGGATCATACCTAGCTGAGTTTTTATTATTAAAAGGCTATGAAGTTCATGGTATAAAACGCCGTGCGTCATCTTTTAATACAGCACGTATTGATCATATTATCGAAGATCCTTCGGTTAGCAATGATAGATTTCATTTGCACTATGGTGATTTATCAGATTCATCCAACCTAATACGGATTATCAAAGAGGTGCAACCAGATGAGGTATATAATTTAGCAGCGCAATCCCATGTTGCAGTTTCATTCGAGTCTCCAGAATATACAGCAGATGTTGATGCATTGGGCGCATTACGTATCCTTGAGGCCATCAGATTTTTAAAAATGGAGAAAAAGACTCGTTTTTATCAGGCATCAACTTCTGAGCTATTTGGATTAGTGCAAGAGACGCCACAAAAAGAAACCACACCTTTTTATCCTCGATCACCTTATGCTGCTGCAAAGATGTATGCATACTGGATAACGATAAATTATCGAGAATCTTATGATATGTATGCTTGTAATGGCATCCTGTTTAATCACGAATCAATGCGTCGTGGTGAAACATTTGTAACACGAAAGATCACGCGTGGATTAGCAAATATTGCTCAAGGGTTAGATGAATGCTTGCATCTGGGTAACATGGATGCATTAAGAGATTGGGGTCATGCTAAGGATTATGTTCGAATGCAATGGATGATGTTACAGCAAGAAATGCCCGATGATTTTGTCATAGCTACTGGCAAACAAATTACTGTCCGTGAATTCGTCCGTCTTTCAGCACTCGAGTTAGGTGTGGAACTTGAGTTCTGCGGCAATGGAGTTGACGAATTCGCGGTGGTTTCCAATATTACAGGAGATTTGGCTCCTGCACTCTCTGAAGGAGATATAGTTGTGAGAGTGAATCCACGTTATTTTCGACCAGCAGAGGTTGATACTTTGTTGGGAGATCCAAGCAAAGCAAAAAAATTATTAGGTTGGGTGCCAGAAATTACTGTAGAACAGATGTGTTCAGAAATGGTCGCTCATGATTTGGACCAAGCTAGACAAAAGTCGCTACTGAAGTCTCATGGTTATAATGTGAACGTCTCTCGAGAAAACTAAAGATGACAACCCGTGTTTTTATAGCGGGTCATAAAGGCATGGTAGGTTCTGCCATAGAGCGCCAGTTGTCCAATAATTCTGGCGTCTCATTGATACTCGCACCTCGTACCGAACTAGACCTAACAGATAATATAGCTGTGCAAACATTTATGGAAAAACATAAACCGGACCAGGTATATCTTGCTGCAGCAAAGGTCGGAGGTATTCATGCGAATTATTCTTATCCCGCCGAATTTATAACAAGCAATCTGTCTGTACAATTAAATGTTATTCAGGCTGCTTTTAATGCAGGAGTTCGTAAACTATTATTTTTAGGTAGTTCTTGTATTTATCCTCAACTTGCAGAGCAACCTATGAGTGAAGACTGCCTTCTCACTGGAGCTTTAGAACCTACTAATGAGCCATATGCTATTGCAAAAATTGCTGGTATTAAAATGTGTGAATCCTATAACCGACAATATGGAGTTGATTATAGGTGTGTTATGCCTACAAATTTATATGGTAAAAATGATAATTTTCACCCTCAAAACTCACATGTTATTCCAGCTATGATGCGACGCTTTCATGAAGCTAAAATCTCAGAAGCTAATAAAGTTATTGTTTGGGGGACTGGCAAGCCAATGAGAGAATTTCTGTATGTTGATGATATGGCTGCTGGGTGTGTTCATGTGATGGACTTACCATATTCTGAATTTAGTACTGTTTTATCTGACCCTATGTGTTCGCACATTAACTTGGGTACAGAACAAGATGTATCAATTGCAGAATTAGCGGCAACTATGGCGAAAGTTATCGATTTTAATGGTGATATTGAATTTGATATATCAAAACCAGATGGACCACCACGAAAATTAATGGATTCAAGCCGCCTCCGCTCATTGGGCTGGGAGTATTCTGTTGGGCTCGAACAGGGACTCCGAATCACTTATGATTGGTTTGTTAAAAATATTAATAATAAAAGATTGCCTTAGTTAATAGCTTTTATATTGGAGTGCACTTTGAAGGTATCCGTTATTACTGCAACTTATAATCGAGATTCAACGATAGTACGTGCTCTTAAAAGTATAAAAAATCAAACATATACTGATATTCAGATTATTGTTATTGATGGAGCGTCTCAAGATAATACTTTGGAATTGGCCAATTCAGTTCTCGGTGAAAATGATATACTTAAATCTGAACCAGACAATGGGATTTATGATGCCCTGAATAAAGGATTGGCTCTTGCGGAAGGAGAAATTATAGCTTTCCTTCATTCTGATGATTTGTATTTTAATGATTACGTTATATCAAATATAGTTAATGTTTTTTCTGATAATAGTGTTGATTTAGTTTATGGGGATACATGCTTCTTCTCTGAATTAGAGGTTATGAAAGTAAAACGAAGATATCGGTCTAATGAGCTTACTGAGCGAAACCTAGCATGGGGAAAGATGCCGGCACATCCAGCAATTTTTATTAGACGGCGAGTCTATAAAGAAATAGGATACTTTAAAACAAACTATAAAATAGCTGCTGATTATGAGTTTATGTGTCGAGTAATTCGTTACTCAAATCTTAAATCAGTATATATTCCAAGTATAATGGTGCGTATGCAGCTTGGAGGTATAAGTACAAATGGAATCAGAAACACCATTTTGCTTAATAAAGAGGTTTACAAAGCAATAATTGATAATGAGATCTATACAAATATTTTTATGTTACTTTCAAAGTATCCTTCCAAGATATTGGAATTCTTGAGAAAATGAGAGTAATGGTAACTGGTGCGGCAGGCTTTATTGGTTCAGCATTGATCGAATATCTAATTAATATTCCTAGTGTTTCTGTGGTTGGTATGATTCGATCAATGAAGAAAATCGATATTAATAAAAATATCGAATATAGACTTGGAGAGATTGGTTCATCAAACATAATAAATCTTGATTTGAGTGATATTGATGTGATCGTGCATACTGCGGGACGCGCTCATATTTTGAGTGAAAGTTTTGCTAAATCTCTCGAAGAGTTTCGTCGTGTAAATACATTTGGAACGATTAATTTGGCTCAATTAGCAGCAGATTCTGGGGTCAAGCGTTTTATATTTTTGAGCTCTATTAAAGTTAATGGTGAGAGCACCTCTTTAGGCGCTCCCTTTTCTAATAACAGTACTGAAAATCCTCGAGATTCATATGGTATATCTAAATATGAAGCAGAAGTTGGTCTTTTAAAGTTATCCAATGAAACAGACATGCAATTCACAATAATAAGACCTCCGCTTGTATATGGCCCGTATGTTAAGGGTAACTTCAATACTTTATTAAAGGTAATGAATTTCTATATTCCATTACCGTTGGCATCAATCAAAAATAATAGACGAAGTATGGTTGGGATTGATAATTTAATAAGCATGATTGAGGTCTGTTTGACGCACCCTAAGGCAGCAAATCAAACTTTCTTAATTAGTGATAATTCAGATCTGTCTACATTTAGTTTATTAAAATTACTGGGTGAGTCAATTGACAGACCAGCAATTTTATTTAAATTTCCTCTAAGCATGCTAGCTTTAATTGCTAAATTATTTAGAATGGAGGCTAAAGTTCAGAAAATTATAGGTTCATTACAAGTTGATATTTCGCATACTTGTATCCAGTTAGATTGGGAGCCATCCTTCAGTGTAAAGTATGGGTTAGAAAGGCTCAAAAAGAAAATTAAGTAATACTATTCTTTTTTAGTTTCTTATTTAGATTCAATATCATTAGTGGGGTTTAATTTGAAAGTATTATCATTAATTGGTCGAAAACTACCTTTATTTGAGCATGATATATTATCTTCGGATGATCGACTCAAGGAGCTTGTATCTAACGGAAGATTTCTAGTAATTGGAGGAGCTGGCTCAATTGGACAGGCTGTTACTCGTGAAATTTTTAAACGTGATCCAAAGGCACTGCATATTGTTGATATTTCTGAAAATAATATGGTTGAGCTTGTACGTGATATAAGAAGTACTGTTGGTTATGGGAGTGGTGATTTTAGGACTTTTGCACTTGATTGTGGAAGTATAGAATTTGAAGCGCTTGTGTCGACAGAGGGACCATATGATTATATTTTTAATTTATCTGCACTAAAACATGTTAGGAGCGAGTCAGACCCATTTACGCTTATGCGTATGATAATGGTAAATGTCTTCAATACTATTATGACATTACGCGTTGCCAGGAAGATGCAAGCGAGTAAGTATTTTTGTGTATCAACTGATAAAGCTGCCAATCCAGTTAATATGATGGGTGCTAGTAAACGAATAATGGAAATGTTTCTAATGCGAGAAAGCTTAACTCAAGATATATCTATGTCAAGATTTGCTAATGTTGCTTTTTCTGATGGGTCACTTTTACATGGATTTAATCAACGTTTTTCTAAGCGTCAGCCTTTCTCGGCCCCTAAGGACGTGCGTCGTTATTTTTTAACTCCACAGGAATCTGGTGAGTTATGCTTGTTATCAGGGTTATTGGGTGAGAATAGAGATATTTTTTTTCCTAAACTTAGTGAGAAATTGCATCTTATCAGCTTTTCAGAAATTGCTATTCGATATTTGAAAGAGAGAGGGTATAAACCCTTTGAATGTGAAACTGAGCAAGAAGCAAGAGAGAACTGTGAAAAATTAATATCAAAAAAACAATGGCCTTGTTATTTTTTCGAAAGCGATACGACCGGTGAAAAAGACTTTGAAGAATTTTTCACTGATAATGAATATATAGATATGAGTCGATTTGAAACTATAGGTGTAATCAAAAACCAACCTTTATATGATGAGAATAAATTGAAAATTTTTGAGGAAGGTATTTTTGCTTTAAGGAGAAAATCTAGTTGGAAAAAAAGTGATATAATTGAATTATATTATAATTTATTACCAGAATTTGCCCATAAAGAAACTGGTAAATATCTTGATCAAAGGATGTGATTGTGCAGCGTTTGCTTGATATACTTTTCTCTAGTTTGGCTTTGATTCTACTTTCACCCATCTTAGCTATCATTATAATTTTATTAAATTTTACTGGAGAAGGTGAGATATTTTTTTTTCAAAAACGGATAGGAAAATCCGGCAAGGAATTTAAACTTTTAAAGTTTGTCACTATGCTCAAAGATAGTCCTAATCTTGGGACTGGAACTGTCACTATGAGAAATGATCCCAGAGTACTACCAGTGGGGAATTTTTTGAGGAGAACTAAGCTCAATGAGTTACCTCAGTTATTTAATATTTTCATTGGTAATATGAGTATCATTGGTCCAAGGCCCCTTACAGCGCAAACATTTAGCTCTTATTCGATTCCTACTCAGAATATTATAAAGCAGGTTAAACCGGGTCTTTCAGGTGTTGGATCTATAATATTTAGGGAGGAAGAGGATATCATGCATGCTGAGACAGCCACACTAGAATATTATCGAGATGTAATTGCACCATATAAAGGACTTTTAGAAGAGTGGTTTGTATCCAATAGAGGCCTATATACTTATTTTATTGCGATTTTTATTACAATATGGACAGTGATATTTCCGAAAACTCGTGTTGTATGGATGTTATTAAAAACACTTCCTGAGCCACCTGATGAGCTAAAAACTGCACTTAAATTTAAAGAAAGAGAAGATTTTGATTAGTAAAAATCTCTAATTTAAATTTACTTTAAAAAGCATGTTCAGCAAAACCCGCCTTATCTGCTGGATAAAAAGTTGAGAAAACATTCAAATCCTCAAGTATATCTCCGATTAAAACATACCAGAGTGATTTATTAGGTAATTTTTTTGGTAAGAAATCCATTGCTTTAATTATTTGACTTTCTGTTAATATTATTTCTTCTTCTAATAGAAGGCAATCCTCACTGTAAATGAAGAATTTAAGTTTTCTTTTTAAATTTTGATTTTGATTAAACTTATTATAAATTATTGAGACACTACTATTACCTTTTTCGAAGCCAGGTTTTAAAAGACCCCAGTGCCAATGAGAAGAAATTTTAAGATAATCTTCAATATATGTACCTGTTGAGCATTCACTCTCTAGATTTTCTTTGCCCCATATTCCAACAGCTGCAGCTATAAATCTAGATGGTAGATTTATATTTTTTGAATGCACTTCAAGTTGCTGCATTGGTTTCACTTTGAACTGATGTAATGTATCAGGAATATATTTACTCTTACCGATAGTAATATCGCTCTTAGTTTGAACCGGATAAACAATACCATATCCATCAGGCAGGTCAGGTTGATTATAGTAACCATAATTACTAATAGCATTGGGTTGAGAGATTTGCGAGAAATCAAAATTAGTATGCGTGAATTGAATTTCATTAATTTTTGTAAGATCATCTGAATTTTTAGATTCAGGTTTATAATTACCACAAATCATTCTTGGAAATATACCAGATAACCCATTGATAAAAATTTTTGCGTGACCTTTGGCTTGCCCTAAATGTTCAATCAATCCCTCTATTATATCTTGGGGAAATATTATGAGAGTTCCAAATGGTTCCAATATTCTATATATTTTTGCTGTTTTGATAATGCCAGATTCGTTGGAGCATTCGATTTTTATGTCTAATGAAAGTTTAAATTGCCCTCCATGCAGTGCAGCAAAAGATCTAATTGACTCTGAATCCCTCAATGTCCAGCCAGTCTCAATGGTTTTGTGAAGTTCAATGGCTGTGCCCATTTCATTTTTTTCTAAACGTCTGCCATATGTATGAACACCACAAACACTCTCCTTTGTTTTGATGACAGACATTACCGCACAAAATGGAACTGCAAGATTCTCGTTTGACTGGAAGTATAAATAGATAGAGCCAATAAATTCTTTTTTTATATGATTGCCCAAACGAAAAGCATAGCTACGCGGCTCGTTCATTTTAATATTAAAGCTATCATAAATTTTACCTGATAAATCACGATATTCGATTGTTGCAATGACATCAGAAATATTACGCTTGACAAGAAAATGATTTAATAATGATACTTCCGTATCAATACCTTTCTCAGGATTGACAATCCCTAGAAATACTGTCGATGAGTTTTTGTGTATGGATTTTTTTTGAGCCGCTTTATTTTGCAATGTTGATAATATTTTAACTTTTCCCAATTTTTAATTCCTCCTATATAATAAATTGATAGTTTTTATTATTGCCTCAACAGAATACTATAATAACTAAATTAGCGAAAAAGTTAACAATTAATAACTTTTGAGAATAATTTATATTTATTAAGAACTATTGATTGGTAAAGTTGTTCTTTTGATTTCGATAATTCAAAACTTTCTGTGAAATAAAGTCAATATCAATTGTTGAATGTAATTTTCAAATTTATATAAGGCTAATTAGCATTAAATAAGAGAGGTGTCAGAATGGAATCAAGGAACACAAATTGTATTATTTGCGAACACAATAAAAATTCAAATGAATCAACAATGGATTTTATTTGGAGTTCACCTTCTTGGTTTATTCGCCATGATATGGAGCCTTCACCAATTCCGGGCTGGTTAACACTTCAACCTAGCCGTTGCATTCAGGGGGTTTCTAAATTAACAGACCAAGAAGCAGTAGAGTTCGGAATTATTTCACGTAATTTAGCTCTTGGTATCCAAATCAGCCTGGATGTACCAAAAACATATTCAATATCATTTAGTGAAAGTGTAGCTCACCTGCACACTCATTTTATTCCAAGATATACTGAAACACCATCGAGGTATGTTTCTTTTGGCGTATCAGATTTATTTAGAGAGGTTAAATCAGGTTCAAAAAAACCGGCTGAAAAGAAGAAAATTACATCAGCAATCTCCTCACTTAGATCTTATTTTTCTGCGAATCCTCCATTGTAATAATAGCCATTTATGAAGTCTTCGTGCTTGAGAGAGTTTTCTTTCATTTTGCTTTAAACTATAAAGGTACTTTTTATTAAACATTTAGTATTGTTAAATTACATTTTATAGAAAAATTAATATAATAAACATGTTGTGATATACCTTGGTGCGCTTCAATTCGAAATTTGAAAAATAATAGATTAAAAAAATCATGGTCTCGTAGGAGGATTCATAAGAATAAAAATGAAGTCTTTATTAAAGTACATAATGCCAATTTTATTAGTAACGTTCTCTGTTTTTTTTACGATAGTGATATTCGAAATATTCCTTATCTACGAAGATAAATTCACTGATCCACCACGTTATCATGTTGAAATTGAAGGCCATAATTACGGCTTTATTGATAAAAATAGCGCCACTTATTTTTCAAGTAACTCCACTCAGCGAAGTAAAATATTTGTTGTGGGAGATTCTTTGACTGAAGGGGTGCAGTGCGCTAGTGAGCAATTAGATTTCCCAACAAGGTTACAAGGTTATTTGGGTAATAAATTTATTGTCAGCAATTTGGGTATTAAAGATAAAAATCCAGCTGACTATGTCGATATAATATCAAATTTAAATATAAAAAAGGATGATACGGTAATCATAGTTCTTTATGATAACGATATACATGTGAGCACTAAGAATTGCAGGCAAATCCTGAGACAATCGAAATCAGAAGATTTATATACACCAAAATTTTGCAGCAGTATCAATGAAATAGACATTGATAAATCAACATCCGGAATTCTTCGTCAAATCAATAATAAACTTAAGACCTATAAAACTATTCAACTAATCAAAGAGTCTCTTGTAAATATCCCTTTTTTTTCAGAATATTTTTATCGATCTGAACTACAAGCTCGATGGAATAGTTACGACGCCGAAGAAACAAAATGGTTAATATCATCATTGGTATTACTTAATAGAATTGTTCAGGAGCGAGGGGCGAGTATGAAATTTACTTATTATCCCAATACAAATGCGATCAGTATAAAAGATTCTAGACATTTGATATGGAGTCAATTTATTGTTGAAGTATATAATAGAGTCGGAATAAATATTGATGATCCTTATCCATATTTTATTGAAGAGGCATCATCTCAATCAATGGTATGGTCATTAACTGATAAGCATCCTAGTTGTGAGGCCCATGATATTATGGCACGTTATATTGCAAAGTTATTAATTAAATAGGTTATAAATTAACATCTCTATTGTTCGTGATGTTCAAGCTATGTCAGAATTATAAAAGATAGTTATGTTAGTAATGGTTAATCAATTATGATCGCACTATTTTTTTACTGTGAATAATATTAAATATACTTAATTTTAATATTTCATTTTGTGTTGATATGGATCTAGCCATGAAATAATTTTAGCCTAGCATAGATTGTCTAGTTCTAATTCTATTTATAATCTTATACCAATATATATGTATAAATGTCATAATAATAAATCAAAATAGGTAGATTAAAAAAGGATTTAAAAGTATAAAAATGCAAATTTTTTCTGACCTTAGGCTACCATCTAATCGCAAATTTGGTATTTTCTTTTCCATTATTTTTTTCATTGCTAGTATTTATTTCCTAAACAATGATTTCAAAAGCATGGCTTTAATTTCTCTCGCAATCGGTTTTCTTTTTCTAATTACAGCTCTATTTAAAGCGGAACTTCTGCTTCCATATAATAAAATTTGGGCAAAGTTCGGATATGCTCTGGGAATAATTGTGAGCCCATTTATTTTGGGCATAATATTTTTTGGGCTATTCACTCCAATTGCATTTGGTATGAGATTATTTGGACGAGATGAGCTGGGACTTAGGTTCAAATATCGTTTATCTTATTGGAAGTTGAATAAGCCAACTCAACATCTTCCAATCACATTCAGAAATCAATTTTGAGGTACAGTTGAGTATGGATTTAATCAAAGAACTATGGGTATTTTTGCGTGTACGTAAAAAACTCTGGCTTGCACCAATTATCATCGTATTGTTAATTCTTGGTGGTCTATTGGTTTTAGCGCAAGGCTCCGTTGTCGCACCTTTTATCTACACACTATTTTAGAAGGTAACTGAGGTGTATATATTGGGTATTTCAGCGTTTTATCACGATAGCGCTGCATGCTTGATAAGTGATGGAATTATTATTGCGGCAGCGCAAGAAGAGCGCTTTAGTAGGAAAAAACATGATTCAAGTTTTCCACATTATGCTGTTAAATATTGTCTTGAAGAAGCTGAGATATTACCAAGTGATGTTGATAATGTTATTTTTTATGAAAAGCCTTTCGTTAAATTTGAAAGAATAATTGAGACTTATCTTGCTTTTGCACCACGTGGATTTAGAAGTTTTGCTTCAGCTATGCCTTTATGGATTAAAGAGAAGCTTTTTCAAAAATCTATATTAATAAACGAATTAAATTTAGCACTCAGTAAAAAAGTAAATTGGAAGGAGCGTTTATTATTTTCTGAGCATCACTTATCTCATGCTGCGAGTGCTTTTTATCCATCGCCTTTTAAAAGAGCGGCTATTCTTACTTTTGATGGAGTGGGTGAATGGACAACAACATCTATCGCTATTGGTAAAGGCAGGGACCTTAAAGTTATTAAGGAGCTTCATTTTCCACATTCATTAGGTCTTTTGTATTCAGCTTTTACCTATTATACTGGGTTTAAGGTTAATTCTGGTGAATATAAGTTGATGGGTTTAGCACCATATGGCAACCCAAAATTTGCAAATTTAATTAAAGAAAAGCTTATTAATATTGCTGATGATGGGAGTTTTCAGCTCGATATGAGTTATTTTAACTACCCAGTCGGTTTAACTATGACTAATAACAAGTTCAATGACTTGTTTGGAGGTGCTCCAAGAAAATCAGAATCAAAAATAACTCAACGCGAAATGGATTTGGCTGCATCGGTGCAAAGTGTTACAGAAGAAATTGTCATTCGAATCGCTAAACGTATTGCAAGAGAGACTGGTGAGAAATATTTATGTCTTGCTGGGGGTGTTGCCCTTAACTGTGTTGCGAACGGCATTCTTATTCGTGAGAATATCTTTGAAGATATTTGGATTCAGCCAGCTGCTGGTGATGCTGGAGGAGCACTAGGATCGGCGCTCGTTGCATGGTATCTGCACCATTCTAAGGAGCGAAAGATCTCTGAATCAAGAGATGATATGAAAGGTGCTTATTTGGGTCCTGAGTTTAGTGATGTAGAGATAGAAAAAGAGCTTAAATTATGTGGTGCAAGATACAAAAAACTTTCTCGACAAGATCTTATAGAGCAAACAGCGATAGCTCTCGCTAATAAAAAAGCAGTTGGTTGGATGCAGGGTCGAATGGAGTTTGGTCCGCGGGCTCTAGGTGGAAGAAGTATAATTGCGGATCCTCGTTCTCCAATAATGCAAAAACAACTTAACCTGAAAGTAAAGTATCGTGAAAGCTTTCGCCCATTCGCCCCTAGTGTGCTGCGGGAGCATGTCAGTGAATGGTTTGATCATGAAAAAGATAGTCCTTATATGTTGCTTGTGGCGAGTATCAAAAGTGATAAACGCCGCAACATGACCAAAGATGAGAAAGAGTTATTTGGGATAGATCAACTCAATGTATCACGCTCTTTGGTTCCAGCTATTACTCATGTGGATTATTCCGCCCGTATTCAAACAGTCCATAAAGAAACAAATCCATCATACTATGCGTTAATTACAAAGTTTTATGAACAGACAGGCTGCCCTTTGATTGTGAATACTTCGTTTAATGTCCGTGGCGAACCTATCGTATGTACGCCAAGAGATGCATTTAAATGTTTTATGGGTACTGAGTTAGATGTTCTCTCTATTGGTAATTATATATTACTGAAAGATGAGCAAGATGATGCGCTCAAGGAAAACTATAAAGAACTTTATGAGCTTGATTAAGTTATGAATTTTGAGTTTGTTATTCTTTGGGTAATACAGTCACAATAATTTATGAATTCATTCAGTATCAATACACAATGATAGTAATTTTCGAGAAATTTTATGAAAAAATCAATTAGATTAATTTTTTATATTGGATTATTTATTTTTTTTAACGCACTGATTTTGCTTCAATTTTATTATTTAAGATTTCATAACCTATTTACACTTAATTTACTTTTCTTTGGTTTTTTGATCATGCTAAATAGATATTTGGATCATAGGACTGATTTTTCTAATATATCAGTAAAATTGTTGGTTGCAATAATTACAATCCTTGTCGTTGATATTGTCGCTGAATTAATACCTCAAGAGGAAATCAAGCGAATTGGTAAAAACTTGATACTAAGAGATTTTGCTGAAATAGATAAATACTCTGGTGCGGGTTACAAGCTACGTGATGGTTTTTATGAATTGGATGTTGAAGTATTCAGAAACGAGTCATTAGTTTCTAGTTATAAAAGTGAATATACAATAAAGAATTCTCAAAGAGTAATGAAAAAATCAAGTCTTCTTGAGTGTAAAGATATATTGTTAATGGGTGGCTCTCACAATTTTGGGCAATCAATTATTGATGAGCATACTCTACAGTTTGCCCTTAATTCAAAAGGATATTCCACAGCTAATATTTCAGCACCAGGATATGGTTTTGCTAATAATGTGGCAATTCTTCAGGAGTTAAATGTTAAAAGTGATGAGTTAAGGCGATGCTCACCAAAATTTATAATTTACAGATTTATTTCTGATCATATTAATCGAGACAATGCAAAAACAAGCTTTTCACCTTACGGTGTTCATGTAAAGATAGATGATTTAAATTCAGTAAGTCTTGAGCGAAATTTTACTGATTTGATGAGCGGTCTTTCCTACCTATTAACCAAATATATACCAACGCGAATATTCTGGTATGGTTCTAATAGAGACAGCGAGCTCTCATTTCAGCTAATATCTCGGCAACTTCAACGATTGTGGTTCTATACTGATGATGATATTAAGCGAAGCGCCTATTTGATCGGTGATTTTGATAAATTATGGAAAAACTATCCGACAAGGCCTTCAATAATTGTGCTCATTGAGCATGAGCACACTATTAGAAACGATGTCATAGAAAAATATATAAATTATTTGAAGACTTTTAAAAATATAAATATTATTTTGCCTTCAGATTTACAACATTTTTCAAGTTGGGCGGAAAAAAAATGTCTAGATCTTCCTTATAACAGTGCTTACATTCCCTTTGAGGGTCATCCTACTGGATGTCTGAATAGGTTTTATTCGGAAATAATTCCTAAACGACTCATGATGCTAGAATAATATATAATTTTAATTTTTCATGATCATCTTAATGAGCAGTATTAAATTTATGAGAACTAGAGTTATTGGCTGTCATGATAAATATAAAAGAAGGCTCTGTATGACATCTAAGAAAAATAATTATATAAGCAAATATTTCGGACTGTTCGTTCTACT
This sequence comes from uncultured Woeseiaceae bacterium, assembly GCA_902512585.1. GTDB lineage: Bacteria > Pseudomonadota > Gammaproteobacteria > Steroidobacterales > Woeseiaceae > SP4260. Next base: position 18,405 of record CABXJW010000004.1, read on the forward strand.
CTATAGTCTTTCTGTCGAAAGTGAAGACTTTAATTATCAGTTTAATTGGTTATTTGTTCCAGTTGCAAAGTTGTCAATAAATTTTAATGAATCGCTATTGACTGAAAAGTTAGATCTATCTAATGTAAATTTCCACCTATCGACACTCGGTCCGCTCAAGTTATATAGAGATTATTTGACTGATGGTTATATAGAAAATAATTATTCTGATAGTTGGAATTACCATTTACTAGGTAGAGATCGAGGACAACCAGAAGAAAAGCTAATAATCTACTTTAATAATAAACCACCTATAATTAAAAAATTTATCGACGATACTAACGTATTACCGTTAAACGTTGATACAAATCTTGATCGCGGAGCTATTGATCCTTTTTCAGTTCTGCTCAGAACTATCGAACATATTGATAGTTATGAAAAATGTGATAAAACATATCATGTAATGGATGGCAAGCGTAGATATGAGATTAGGCTTGAATTCATAGATAAGGAGTATCTATATGTGCGAAAAAAAACCATTAAGGAAGAAACATTTCATTGTCGATTAAGTATACCTAATAATAAATACAAAGATATTGATCTCAAGAGGAATCAATGGCCTTTCAATGGCGGAAATAAAATAATTGATATTTGGTTTTCTGCAAACATGGAATATATTCCAGTTCAATTTCGGGTGAAAACTCCAATAGGAAAAATTACAGGAAAATTAATGTCCAAATAATTTGAAATTTAAGTAAAATCTTAAAGATATGTGATTTTTTGAAATTATATGTTGTTTTTATGCAACACATTCAAGTGAAAGTTTACAATACTAGTAATATACATTTGTAGTTAATTATTAACTAATGTAAAATTTGATCAATGATTAGAAGTAAAAAATTATAAAAATATTAGTAATTTGATAATTAAAAGTGTAGTTTATTAACTAAAAGTGTGACAAAATCATACAATTATAAAATTAAGAGGTAGTCATGAAAAATAAATTCTTAACAATTATCCTGGTAACAATGTTTAGTTTATCTCCAATTACGGGCTACTCGCAATCATCTGCTGGAGCAGCAGGTGGTGTATCCGCAGGTACGGCCGTTGCAATTGGAATCGTCGGTGCAGCACTATTGGTTGCTCTAAGCGATAGCTCAAGCTCAGCTGCAGCAGGAGTAGCTGGAGCAGGGAGCTCTGTAGCAGCACCAGCAGCTGATGATCCAGCTCCAGCAGCAGTTGCTGCAACAACCACAACAGTAGCAGCAGCTGCAACAACCACAACAGTAGCGGTATCTTCTACAACAACAACCAATTAATTTTCAAGTTAATTGGTTTTAAAAAAGCGGCTTAGGCCGCTTTTTTTATGTCAATCATTAGATATGAATAGAATTCTAAATTTTTATATAGCGATCTTTTTGATATCATCAACTAATGTTGCTCATGCTTCAAATTATGGTACTTCAGGTATTATAAATATACCTTCTTCTCGAATGCTTGATGATGGTGTCCTTGGATTAAGTTTTAGTGATCATGATTTATCTAGTATCACAAATATAACTTATCAGGCAACACCTTGGCTTCAAACTACATTTAGATATACCTATGGCTTTGCCAAAGATAGGAGCTATTCGGCAAAATTTAGAGTCATGAAAGAAGGTTTGAAGAAGCCAGAGATTTCAATCGGTATAAAAGATCTTTTTGGTACCGGCCTTTTTGGTTCCGAGTACATTGTTGCTTCAAAAAAAATAAACAATTTCGATGTTTCATTGGGGTTAGGTTGGGGTCGCTTATCAGAGAGGAATTCAATTAAAAATCCTCTAATTAATTTGAGTAATAGTTTTGAAGGTAGATCTAATAATTCAGAGGTAGGTGGTATTTATGGTGGTAAGTTAAGATCTACCTCATTTTTTAAGGGACCTGATGCTGGAGTTTTTGGTGGTTTCATTTATCAAATCCCTAAAACTAAATTTAGATTGCTTGCCGAATATAATACTGATTCGTATATACGTGAATTCTCCACGGGGTTAATGAGTGATAACTCACCATTAAGTTATGGAATCCAGTGGAATGGTCTCAATGGACTTGCATTAAATTTACATTATTTAAGAGGAAATGAGATTGGTTTTTTAGTCACATCATCTTTGGATACTAAAAAATTATCACAAAAGAATAATGATGATCCGTTCTATTCAGCTTATGATGGCTATGAATTATCGAATGCTCCGAATACTCTTGATTTAAAATCATGGTATGACCGTTTATTATTCGATTTTGAGAAATCAGGATTATTACTTAGAAGCGCTAAAATAGAACCAGATTCCAATTCAGTTACAATTGAGTTATCAAATTTCAGGTATAATTTATCAGCTGATGCAGTCAAAAAGGCATTATCTTTAGCGCAAATACACCTACCAAATAATATCAATAGAATTGGTATTATTCTTAATGAAAATGGTTATAAAGCTAATATTATTGAATTCTCTCGTAATGATTTTACGAAGAAATTTATTGCTCAAAAAAATATAAGCTCGATAAAGATCTCACCGTCAACTAACATAAATAATGTAACTAATATTACAAAATTTCGAGTACCGCATATTAATTTTGATTCAAATATTGCAACTAAATTTCAAATTTTTGATCCTGACAAGCCACTTAAGCATCAAGTCTTTCTTAAAATAGGAGTTATGGCGGGGTTGACTCAAACTTGGAATTTAATAGGTTCATATGCTGTTGATTTGCATAATAATTTTGATACTAATAGGCCCCCCAGTTCTAGTCTTGAGCATGTTCGGACAGACATAAATAAATATTTGGTCGATGGTCGCACTGGAATAGAATCATTATATCTAGAGAAAAAGTCAACATTACATAATCAAATTTACTACAGATTTTATGCCGGCATTCTTGAGACGATGTATAGTGGAATTGGAATTGAAGCTTTATACCAACCTTACAAGTCCAGAATTGCCGTGGGTGGATCACTGAATTATTTATATAAAAGAGGTTATAAGAGAAATTTTGAATTATTAGATTATAGAACTTCAACTGGCTTCTTAAGTATTTATTATGCGTCACCTTTCTATAATTATGATTTAGCTCTTCACTTGGGAAGATACTTAGCTAAAGATAAAGGCGCAACTTTTGAGGTAAGAAGAACATTTGATAATGGCTTTTCTGTTGGTGGTTTTGCTACATTTACGAATGTTTCTGCTGCTGATTTTGGTGAAGGTAGTTTCGATAAAGGTTTGTTTTTCAAAATACCATTTGATGCATTCTCTGTAAAAAATACAAAGGCAGCTTTTTCCACCGTTATTCGATCACTGCAAAGAGACGGAGGTCAAAGATTGGAGGATTTCTCAGGCAGACTATGGCATGATCTCAGAAATGTTCGGTATGATAGTCTTAAAAATAACAAAGATAGAATGATGTCAAAATGATTAAAATTATCATTTTAATATTTGCGCTCACGAATATTTCTTCCTGCAGTTTTCAATCAAGCCAATATAATTTTATAAAAGGGTTGATTAGCAAGGATGATAATAGCAAAGAACCAAAAAAAACATGGCGCTTATCTTGGAATGATATGCAAACTGATCTTTACGCAATTAATATTGCTGATCAAATTATATTTGCTAATTATAGTATTAATATTTTCTATAAAAATCATCAAATATATAAGGTTACCGGATTACTCAATGATAATGAAATCATGGAAATAGATTCTAGTGCCACGAAATTAATCTATAAATTAGATGGTAAACAGATTTCTAGCGATTCTTGTAATATTAGACAAATGCATAGAGGTGAAAACCACTATAAGACATATAGACATATTTGCCTTGATCAACAAACAGGTGATAGCTATGAAAACCAATTTATTCTTAATACCAATGATTTAATAGTTAGTATGAAATATAAAATCCATCCTAATTATCCACTGCTAGAATTGAATCTAAAGTAGACAATCAGGTATAATTAATAACCTTACTAATGTTGAGATATTATTTAAAATAACAATTTAATAGTTATCATAATGGATTACTAAATCATTTATGCATAGAAAATTATTCAATCTTATAGGACTTCATTTGTTGTTATTCTTAATGATGATTGGTCATGTATCCGCTCAAACGTCAGGCATACCAGCAATTTCTCCTGCTATGTTATCTCAATTCGGTAGTATGTCATCCAGTGCGAAGATGAATTTAGCGTCACAGTATGGTGTTAATCTTGATGAATTGGGTATGGGTTCTGATATTAATGGATTAAGCCAGGATCAGGGTATCACGGCGGATGGTGTGATTACTTCTGAGGCAGATCAAGTTCTTTATCAAAGAATAATTGATGCTGAAAGCAACACGAAGAAAGCAAAAGATTATAGAAGAAATAATATACCAATATTTGAGCGAGATTATTCAAGCATATCTGAGCTGCCTATTTATGGTCAATTCCTCTTTGACGGTGAGTATTCGACCTTTGCACCAATGAATAACGTTCCTGTTCCCAGTAATTACGTAATAGGTCCGGGAGACTCTCTACGGGTATTATTATATGGAATTGAGGACTCAGGATTCAATCTGGTCGTTAACAGAGATGGAAGTATTGATTTTCCTGAACTGGGAAGTTTTAACGTAGCTGGAATGCCTTTCGATGAGGCTAGTAACTATATTAAAACTAGAGTTTCAAAACAATTAATTGGATCTGAAGTAAGTATCTCAATTGGGCGTTTAAGAAGTATAAATATATTTATGTCTGGTGAAACCACAGTTCCAGGAGCATATTCGGTTTCAGGGCTATCGACTGTATCACAACTTTTGTTTGTCGCTGGTGGCGTAACCGAAATTGGAAGCCTCAGAAATATTGAGGTAAGAAGAGCGAATAAATTAATAGCAATTTTTGATTTATATGAATTATTAGTAAAAGGTAACTCCAGCGGTGACATAAGACTTCAATCTGGTGATATTGTTTTTGTGCCTGCTGCTAAAAAGACGATCTCAATTGATGGTGCAGTAAAAAGACCAGGAAAATATGAGTTAAAAGAAGATGAAAAATTTGAAGACTTAATTCCATTAGTTGGCGGCTTTGAAAATCGCGCATACTTAAAACAAATACAGATAGAGAGGTATGACCAAAATACAGATATCCCATCTATAATAAATCTCGATTTAACGAATAAAAATAATCTAAATTTTGAAATATCTGATGGAGATATTATAAGAGTTGCTGAAGTAACAGATAGGTTGAGCAATTCTGTCATCTTAAAGGGTGCAGTAAAAAGACCCGGTCAATATGGTTGGTATGAGGGTATAAGGCTAACTGACATCATCAATTCAATAAACATAGATTTTGCTAATAATTTTGATATGGGAAAAGGACTAATAGTACGAAGAAAGAATATCAATAATTATGATATCGAGACTGTTGATTTTGATATTAGAAGCGCACTAGATAGACCAAAAACAAATATGGATCCATTATTAGAGTTATATGATGAGATATTAATCTTTTCTCTGGGGTATAACGATGATTCTCTTAATGATAATGCTGTATATGATCCAGATGAGGATATAGACCACCCTTTATTCGGAAGAGAGGTTGATGATCAAGATACAGAAGAATTGGTTGTTGGTAGCTCTCAAATTGATTCACAGGCATTGTATAATCAAAATAGTAATCAACTTTTCAATAACGTCAGTAACGAAATGACCGATGAAGAATTGCGTGTGCAAATTTATGAGAGCAAAAAGGCAAATGAATATAATCTTATCAATCAAGGTAAGAGAAGGATTTTATTAGAACCAGTGATTGACAAACTCAAGCAACAGGCATCATCTTTAGAATCATCTAAAATTATATCTATTAGTGGTGCAGTTAAAGTTCCCGGTCAATACCCTCTGACTAAGGACTCAACTTATATCGATTTAATTAACCTTGCTGGTGGTTATAAGGATGATGCCCACATTCAAGCAGCTGAAATCAGAAGGACAATTGTTGATGAGTCAGGTTCAATGGTAATCAGGACATCGAATGCAGATTTGAATCAACTTGCAAATACAAAAATTGAAAGTCGTGATCATCTCCATATAAGGACCGTAAAAGACTGGGACGCAAGAGATACAGTGATTTTAGGTGGTGAAGTTTTTTATCCGGGTGCGTATTTAATTAGTCCTAATGAGACGTTATCTTCAGTCCTGAAAAGAGCTGGCGGCTTCACAAATGAAAGTTTTATTGGAGGGGCGATATTTACGCGTGAAAGTATTAAACAAAAAGAAAGAGAGCAATTACAAATACTCGGAGATGCTATCAGGAGAGATCAAGCTGCGAGATCGATGACAAAGGAATCAGAAGATTTTTCTGTGAGTTCTAGTGAGGTAGAGGCAAGTATATCTGCTTTGTTATCATCTGCAGTCTACGGAAGACTGATTATTGACATTCCACGCTTAATGAGCGGTGATGGATCTGCGGATATAGTCCTCCAAGATGGTGATGTTTTAATGGTACCCAAATTTACAAATGCTGTTACTGTTGTAGGTGAAGTGAGGCGTTCTGGAAGTTTTGTTCTTCAGGATTCTTATGAAATAGAAGATTATTTACAGCTAGCAGCTGGAATGACAGCTAGAGGTGACAAAGAAGAAATATATATAATTAGAGCGGATGGCTCTGTAAGAAAAAGTGAAAAAAATCGATCATTTTTGACTTTTGAAGATCAAAGCAACGCGGTTCAAGCCGGCGATACAATCGTAATTCCAATAAAATCATCTTATCAAACCCCATTAAACCTATATAGTACAGTGTCTCAAGTTGTATTTCAGAGTATTGCTTCAATTGCAGCCTTCAGCACTATTCTAAATTAATTATTAATATGATAGAAAAAAATCCAGTTCAATCAGTTGGGAGTGGTGTCGCTATATTAATTTTGATCATAATTATACTGACAGGCCTGCATGGCTTATTTTCGCTATTTGTTTTAATGGCGGCCTCAAGAATGGAAATAGGTAGAGATCCTGAAGGCAAGCATGGAGTTTCCTCAGGAGCATCTAGGTTGGGAGGATTATCAATTTTATTATCTTTTTTTATTGGTATAGCACTTAATATATATATCAATGATAGTTTGAATTATAAGAGCTTGATTAATTCTACGAACTTTATATACCCTTTTTCATTCTTGATTGGTTTAATTGGGCTGGTTGATGATTTTAAACAGAGTTTAAGTTCCTTATTCAGATTATTAGCAATTATCTTTATTATCTTGGTTGGGCTTGCACTAATGCCCAATATCCTTCCTAATAAATTAGAACTCTTCCATTATTTAGATGAGCCATACAGGTGGGTCTTTATTTATTTTTTTACTACTGTGATGATTGCTGGCTTTATAAATGCTGGAAATATAGCTGATGGAGCTAATGGTCTCTTATCTATATCTTATTTAGCTTTTTTTTATTGTTTGAATAGTATTGATCCGTCGGTACCAAATTTATCAATGATCGTTAGCCTATTGATTTTTATTATATATAATATCAGCACTGGAAGAGTATTTTTGGGTGATTTTGGCGCCTATTTCTTGTCTGCGTTAGTGGCTTTTTGCAGTCTAAGTGCATATAAAAATCATGATGTTTCTGTTTTTTTCTTTGCTGCAATACTTATATATCCATGCTTCGAGATAACTCGTTCTCTTTTTTTTAGATCTTTAAATAGGGTATCAATTATGGGTGCTGATAATAACCATTTGCACAATAAGGTGAATTATTATTTCCTATCATCTGGGCTAGACTCGCATAAAGCTAATTCAATGACTGGAGTATTACTAGCATTTATTTCATCAGCTTTGCCAACTTATTTGTTTATCAAAGGTTTTAGCATTTCGGATAGCGTTTGGCTGGGTATATTTTTGTTTGAATTTGTGCTTTTATGTTTTATATATTTATTACTAAGTAAAATAAATCTTAAGAAAATATAAATCACTGCTATAATTATAGATAAATATACCAGCATATAGCGAAAGTGGCGGAATTGGTAGACGCGCAGGATTTAGGTTTCTGTGGGGTAACCCGTGAGAGTTCGATTCTCTCCTTTCGCACCAAAAAATCAATCGGAAAATATCATGGCTACAGTGAAATCTATTTCTGAAATAAAAAAAGAAATGATAATTGAAATACCTTCTGAATTAATAGAAGAAAGTGTAGGCAAACGCTTATTTTCTATTGGAAAGAAGGCTAAGATAAAAGGCTTCAGGCCGGGTAAAATACCAGCAAATGTTGTAAAGCAACACTATGGTAATGAAGCTCGCCAAGAAGCATTATCAGAATTAATTCAAAAGAGTTATTCTGATGCATTGATCGAGAAAGAATTTCGACCTGTGGGACAACCTATAATTGAGCCTGTTGAGAACAATGAAAATAATAATTTTCTTTATAAGGCCAATTTTGAGATCTTACCTGTAATTGAACTCACTGGGCTTGATAAGATCAAGATCGAAAAACCTTCAGTTGATATCACTGATAAAGATATTGATGAGATGATGGGTAAATTACAAAAACAAAAACGAACATGGTTAAAATCAGATAAAAAAAGTAAGGAAGGAGATCAAGTAATTATAGATTTCAAGGGTATGCTTGATGGTGAGCTTATAAAGGGAGGTGAAGGTAAAGATGTACCCATAGTTTTGGGTGAAGGACAAATGCTCCCTGATTTTGAAAAAGCCTTGCTTGGCGTCAAGGCAAATCAAGAAAAAACCTTTATCGTTAAGTTTCCAAAAGATTATCATAGTAATGAGCTTGCTGGAAAAAAAGTTAATTTCGAAGCTTTAGTTAAATCTGTTGATAGAGAAACTCTACCTGAGCTTAATGATAAGTTAGCAGAAGAATTTGGCATAACAGAAGGAGGGATTGAAAAATTAAAAGCTGATGTCACCGCAAATATGCAACGAGAAGTTGAGCAGAGAATAGCGCAAGATATAAAAGAGCAGGTAATGAACAACCTTCTCTCGTCAAACAAAATAGAAATCCCTGATGTGATGCATCAAAATGAAATTGAAAATATGCAAAAAGAATCAATGCGGCAAATGAATATAACTGATGAAGATAAGAAACCGCCAGCTGAAAATTTTACTGAAATGGCCGCCAAGAGAGTAAGATTAGGTTTATTGCTAAGTAAAATAATAGAAGATAAATCAATAACAGTTGATAAGGATAAGGTGCGTAAACATATTGAAAATATGTGTGCTGGTTATGAGAATCCTTCTGAAATCATAAATCAATATATGGGTAATCCAGAGTTTGTATCACAAATTGAACCAATTGTACTAGAAGAGCAAGCCATTGAATTATTAACAAATGACGCTAAAGAGATAAAGAAGAAAATCAGCTTTAGTGAATATATGAATAATTAATTAACAGTAATTTCTTTATAGAGTAATTTTAGGATTAAAATATGGAAACAGAAGCATTGAATCTTGTCCCAATGGTAGTAGAACAAACTTCAAGAGGTGAGAGAGCTTACGATATATATTCACGCTTATTAAAAGAGCGCGTGGTGTTTATAGTGGGGCCAGTAGAAGACTATATGGCTAATGTTGTCGTGGCTCAGTTACTTTATTTGGAGTCTGAAAACCCAGAAAAGGATATTCATATTTATATTAATTCTCCTGGTGGTTCAGTCACTGCCGGCCTATCTATTTATGATACTATGCAATTTATAAGTTGTGATGTGAGTACCATATGCGTTGGCCAAGCTGCAAGTATGGGTGCCTTGTTATTAGGTGGTGGTTCTAATGGTAAACGTTTTGCGCTCCCTCATTCACGCATTATGGTGCATCAGCCGAGTGCAGGATTTCAAGGGCAGGCCACTGATATTGATATACATGCAAAAGAGGTTCTTGAATTAAAGCATCGGTTAAATAAAATAATGGCTAAACACACCGGTCAGAAAGTAGCGAAAATAGAAAAAGATCTAGAAAGAGATAATTTTATGAGCTCATCAGATGCAGTGAGTTACGGTTTAATTGATTCAGTTTTAAATCAAAGAAAGAAATTATAGTTTTTCATAATATTGATGTGCTATGATTTATGTATTATATTAAATTATGATAGTAAGTTAATGAATTTATTGATATTAGGAATAAAATATGAGTGATGATAATACCACCGATAAAGAAGAAAATAAGTTACTATACTGTTCTTTTTGCGGAAAAAGTCAGCATGAGGTGCGTAAACTTATTGCTGGTCCATCTGTTTTTATCTGTGATGAGTGTGTTGATCTTTGTAATGATATTATTAAGGAAGAATTACAAGAGATTAATGAAGAAAGTGAATTTCAACTACCTACACCAAAAGAGATTAATGAGACTCTAAATGAGTATGTTATTGGTCAGGGAGAAGCTAAAAAAGTATTATCTGTTGCTGTCTATAATCATTATAAACGTTTAAGCGATAATGCAATCCAAAGAACGAAAACTGATCACGTTGAATTAGCAAAAAGTAATATACTACTTATTGGACCGACTGGATGTGGTAAAACACTCCTCGCTGAAACCCTAGCAAGATTGCTAAATGTTCCGTTTACCATCGCTGATGCTACTACATTAACTGAAGCGGGTTATGTTGGTGAGGATGTAGAAAATATTATTCAGAAATTATTACAAAAATGTGATTATGATGTTGAACGAGCTCAGACTGGAATTGTTTACATCGATGAAATTGATAAGGTTTCTAGAAAATCTGACAATCCCTCTATTACCAGAGATGTCTCAGGTGAGGGTGTACAACAAGCTCTTCTGAAGTTGATCGAGGGTACAATCGCATCTGTTCCGCCTCAGGGTGGAAGAAAACATCCACAACAAGAGTTCCTTCAGGTGGATACAAGTAATATTTTATTTATTTGTGGTGGTGCATTTGCGGGTTTGGAGAAAATTATCCAGAATCGCTCCTCTAAGACAGGTATTGGTTTCGTGGCTGAAGTTAATGCTAATCAAGATAAAAATGATGTAGGTGAATTACTGCATAGAACTGAACCAGAAGACCTTATTAAATTTGGTCTTATCCCAGAATTTGTGGGAAGACTACCTGTAGTAGCGACATTGCAGGAATTAGATCAGGCTGCATTAGTTAGAATTCTTTTAGAGCCAAAAAATGCTCTTACAAAACAATATAAAAAGTTATTTGATATGGAAGGTGTTGAACTTGATTTCCGAGATGATGCCATTAAGGAAATTGCAATACGAGCAATAGAGAGAAAAACAGGTGCCCGTGGATTAAGAACGATTTTAGAGAAAGTACTGCTTAGTACTATGTATGACCTCCCGTCCAATAAAAATGCAAAAAAAGTCGTATTAGATGCCGCAGTTGTCTCTGGAGATAATGAGCCATATGTAATTTATGAAACCGATGATCACGATGATACTGAGGCTGAAGTGAAAAAGGTTGCTTCAAGTTAACTTATAGTGCCTTGATAAGTTATTTTAAATATTACAAGAATACGGGGCTTGATATTTGCTGAATCGGACATACTAAATATTTATAATTGATAATAAACTCATCTAAGATATTTATAAGGTATTACTGAGTGTCAAATACAGAAAAAATAAAAGATAATGATATAAGTAGATTGCCACTTCTTCCTCTGAGAGATGTGGTTGTTTTTCCTAATATGGTCATACCTTTGTTCGTTGGTAGGAAAAATTCTATAATAGCTCTCGATAGAGCTATGAAGACAGGTAAAGAGATTCTACTAGTTGCTCAAAAAAGAGCTGATATTGATGAGCCTGAAATTAGTGACCTCCACGAGATAGGTGCCTTATCAAAAATCTTGCAATTATTAAAACTTCCGGATGGAACTGTCAAGGTTCTTGTTGAAGGATCAAAGAGGGTTAGAACGAGTAATGTCAACTTTAGTGATTGTTTTCTTGCTGAATATGAAATACTTGATAACAATCTAAAGGATAATCGTGAGATAGATGTTCTCTCAAGAGCTTTGGTTTCACAATTCGAGCAATATATAAAGCTCAACAAGAAAATTCCCCCTGAAGTATTATCCTCAATCTCAGGACTTAATGATGCTTGTAAACTGAGCGATACAATTACAGCTCACCTCCCTATCAAGTTAGATGGAAAACAAAAAATACTTGAGATAAACGATGTGCTCCAGAGGATGGAGCATTTATTGGGCGTTATTCAAGGTGAGATAGATGTTCTTCAGGTGGAGAAGCAAGTTAGGAGCCGCGTTAAATCTCAGATGGAGAAGAGTCAACGCGAGTATTATTTGAATGAGCAGATGAAAGCTATACAAACCGAATTGGGAGATATAGATAATAATGCAAACGAGCTGGGCGACTTAGAGGATAAAATCAACAAATCTGGTATGTCAAAAGATGCATCTGAAAAAGCATATTCAGAATTAAATAAATTAAAATTAATGTCACCTATGTCAGCTGAAGCAACAGTCGTCAGAAACTATTTGGATTGTCTTGTAAAGGTGCCCTGGAAAAAGAAAAATAAAATTCTCAGAGATATAGATAAGGCAAATGATATTTTAAACGAAGATCACTATGGTTTAGATAAAGTTAAAGAGAGGATACTAGAGTATCTCGCTGTACAGCAACGAGTAAAAAAACTTAAAGGCCCTATTTTATGCTTGGTAGGCCCCCCTGGTGTCGGAAAAACTTCATTAGGGAAAAGTATAGCAAGGGCAACCAACCGTAAATTTGTCAGGATGTCTCTAGGTGGGGTTCGTGATGAGGCTGAAATAAGAGGGCATCGAAGAACCTATATTGGCTCTATGCCAGGCAAGATTATCCAGAGCTTAACCAAAGCAAATTCAAAAAATCCACTGTTTTTACTTGATGAGATTGATAAGATGGCAATGGATTTCCGTGGTGACCCGTCATCGGCTTTATTGGAAGTTCTTGATCCTGAGCAAAATCATACATTTGCAGACCATTATCTTGAAGTAGATTATGACTTATCTGATGTGATGTTCGTCTGTACTGCTAATAGTCTTGATATTCCAGGTCCATTATTGGATCGAATGGAAATCATTCGGATTTCAGGGTACACAGAAGATGAGAAGCTCAATATAGCTGAGAAGTATTTATTACCTAAGCAGATTCGTGCAAATGGCTTAAAGTTAGAAGAATTATCAGTAAATTCATCTGCAATTAAAAATATAATCCAAAGGTATACTCGTGAAGCAGGTGTTAGAAACCTAGAGAGGTCTATATCAAAAGTATGTAGAAAGATTGTAAGACAACTTCTTCAGGTTCCAGCAAGGGAAACGCTTAATATTACTGCGAAAAATATAAGAAAATATTTGGGTGTACCAAAATTTAGTTATAAAAATGCTGAAAGTAAAAATCAAATTGGTCAAGTCAATGGTTTGGCATGGACGCAAGTGGGTGGAGAAATTTTAACGATTGAGTCTGCGATAGTTCCGGGTAAAGGAAAATTAATTCATACTGGTAAACTTGGTTCTGTAATGACTGAGTCGATCCAAGCCGCTATGACTGTTGTTAGGACTCGTGCAAGTGGTTTCGGCTTGAATAATGATTTTTATAAAATCAATGATATTCATGTCCATGTTCCTGAAGGCGCAACACCCAAGGACGGACCAAGTGCGGGAGTTGGTATGTGTACTGCGCTGGTGTCTGCGCTTACAGAGATACCTGTTAGATGTGATATTGCTATGACTGGTGAGATCACATTAAGGGGTGAAGTCTTGGCTATTGGCGGCTTAAAAGAGAAGTTATTAGCGGCTCATAGGTCCGGTATAAAAACAGTATTAATTCCATATGAGAATGAAAAGGATTTAGAAGAAATACCGAATAACATCAAAGGTAAATTAGAGATACTTCCAGTAAAATGGATAGATGAGGTTTTGGCCAAAGCACTAGTTCATTTGCCTTTAAATCAAGCTCAAAATACAAAGCAAGAAACCACTAAATCATCTGTAAAAAACACGCAAGATACGGATGATATTATTAGGCCTCATTAGTACTGTAAACCTTAATAATAAAGGATTTGTTGACGCTAACATGGGCACTTGGTATAAATAGTATATAGTTAATTGATCAGCAAAATATTAGCGTCATTTGATGAGTCGAATATTAATATTGTTGTCAGTTGATTAAAAAACGAGCAGAATTTTTCTGTGAACAAAATTTTTAATAATAAAAGGAAAAGCAATATGAATAAGGGAGATCTGATAGATTCAGTCGCAGCAGCGGCAAACATGTCAAAAGCGGATGCTGGAAGAGCGGTTGATGCAGTTCTTGGAAGTGTTAGCTCAACACTAGCAAGTGGTGGCTCTGTTTCTTTAGTTGGTTTCGGAACATTTTCTGTCAGCGCTCGTGCTGCTAGACAAGGTCGTAATCCACAAACCGGCGCACCTATTCAAATCGCGGCATGCAATGTTGCTAAATTCAAGGCTGGTAAAGGTCTTAAGGATGCCGTAAACTAACGCCCACTTTAATCTTAGTTAAAGATTATAGGAAGATAGTATAACTTTTCTATAGTAGGCGATTTGGTTGAAATACTACTCAATGTGGTTTTTTAGCTTGATCATCCGACTGGGTGCTTAGCTCAGCTGGTAGAGCATCGCCCTTACAAGGCGAGGGTCGGGGGTTCGATCCCCTCAGCACCCACCAAGTAGAATGTAGGAGTGGTAGTTCAGCTGGTTAGAATACCGGCCTGTCACGCCGGGGGTCGCGGGTTCGAATCCCGTCCACTCCGCCATTTACAAGTAAGGGTCCCTTTTGGGGCCCTTTATTTAAAAAAAGGTATTCGTTATGTTACAAAATATAAGAGAACGCTTTACAGGTAGATTCGCTTTAGTTGTTCTCGGGCTGATTTGTTTGCCTTTCTTATTTTTTGGTGTACCCAGTGACTTTATTGCAACAGAATATGTGGCCAAAGTAGATGGCAACGAAATCTCTCAACCGTACTTTGAAAATGCTTATCGCAATGAATTACTCAGATTTGATGCTGAGGGAATTGAGATTCCAGATGAAGCAAGGTCATTAATTAGAAATAATGTTTTAAATACAATTATTAGTGGGCTATTAATAGATATCTATACTGATAATAAAAATATTCAAATCAGTGATGGTTTTGTAGCTCGAATCATTCAATCTTCTCCTGAATTCATGATTGATGGAAAGTTTTCCAAAGAATTATATTATTCTTGGTTGAATGAAAGAGTTATAGAGCCAGCTCAATTCGAAGAAAGTCAGAGATTTAGTATGAGAAAGAGTCAGTTAGAAAGAGGTATAAGAGCAACTTCCTTTGTGACTCCATCAGAATATCGTCGTTATCTAAACTTAGTTGGTGAACAAAGAGAAGTAACAATAGCAGAAATTGATTTATCAGTTCTAGCTGAACCAATAGAGTTAAAAGAGGAGGATATCGAAACTTATTATGCATCTCGTGGCAATGAGTTTATGCAAGCCGAATCTATTGATTTTCAATATATTGAAATCAGGAAAGATTTTGTTGATGATTCGTTGGTAATTAACGAGCAAGAACTTCGCCAATATTTTGAGGACTCAAAACAACGCTTCTCTCAAGAAGAAAGACGCCAAGCTAACCATATCTTGTTTTTATTTGGAGATGATGAAGTGGCATCAGAAGCGAGAGCTCAAGAAGCATTGAATAAATTAAATCAAGGTGATGAATTTTCAGATTTAGCAATAGAATATTCTGATGATGATGGTACTAAGCAGAATGGTGGAAATCTTGGAATGTTGACAAAATCCCAGCTCCCTACTGCACTGGGTGATGCTGTTTTTACGATGGAAATAGGTGAGGTTAGTGGTTTAGTAAGAACGGAATTTGGTTTTCATATTGCACAGTTAGTTGATAACGAGACTGATGGGATCGTGCCGTTTGAAAATGTAAGAGCTGAATTAGAATCTGAACTAAGGGCACAACAATCTAATGATAATTTTATTCAAATCGAGAGAGCCTTATCTGATGCTTTATTTGATGCAGAAGATATTAAATCATTATCTATGGACTTAGATTTGAGTTTGATGGAATTGAAAACCTTTACTCGTAATGGCGGTGGAGATTTTGGGGCAAATCAAAATTTGATTGATGCATTATTTGCTGCGCAATTAGATAATGATATGCAGGTATCAGATATTATTGAGATTGATGCTGGTCGATCATTGGTATTTCAAGTATCAAGCTTTAACGAAGCAAAAATTAAACCTCTTATTGATGTTAGAGAACAAATAGTTAATGAAATGAAATACGTTTCAGCTGAAGTTCTGGCAAATAATATTGCTTCAAAGATTCAAACTTCAATGAGCAATAATGATGATTTAGAAGATACTGTTGCTGAACTTGATTCTGTGACATTGCGTGATGTCACAATAAATCGCTTAACAGAAGATGTTGATTTTGTAATTCAGGCTAATGTTTTTGGTATGAAGAAGCCTCTTCCAGGTGAGTCTAGGGTGGGGTCAGTTATCATGCAAAATTCAAATTATGCGGTGTTTAAACTTAAAAGTCACACATACGGAATTCCTGAAATGATTCCTCAAGATGAGCGAGACGAGGCTAAGTTGAGATTAAATCAACAATCAGGAGTTTCTGATTATACGGCATTTATAGGAGAGCTGCAGTTAAACGCTGAAATTGAAAAAAATCAGGAGCTTATAAATACAGCTAGTATGTTTGATTAATATAAGAAGCAGAAAATTATGCGTAAACTTGAGTTACACTGGCAAATATTAATAGCAATTCTATTGGCCGCTATATCTGGCTGGATAGTGAATAAATCAATCACATCAGGCATCGATGATCCAAAAATACTGGGTATAAGTGTCCTTAGTTTTTTCAAATATATTGGTACATTGTTTTTAAATGCCTTAAAGATGATTATTGTGCCTTTAATATTTTCTTCTATAACTGTCGGTGTTGCCGGTATTGGTTCTGGTGGTAATTTAGGCCGACTTGGCGGTAAAACCCTATTATTTTATATCTCAACTACGCTAACAGCTATATTGGTTGGCCTTATTTTGATCAATATAGTTAATCCTGGCTATATTGATGGTAAGCCAGTGGGAGATATGCTGGCACTCGATTCTTCTGGGACAGCTATCGCTAATGTTGCTCAAAGTCGTGGTCCAGGTGATATTGCAAAAGTATTTCAATCGATGGTTCCGCCAAATATATTTAAAGCCGCGGCGGAAGGGCAGATCCTAGGGATTATATTTTTTGCCTTCTTATTTGGTTATTTTATGACTAAATTGCCAAATGATAAATCAGCACCATTATTTGCTTTTTGGGAGAGCATCTTTGCTATTGTGATGAAAATGACCGAATGGATTATGAAATTTGCACCTATCGGAGTTTTTGGTTTGGTTGCCACTGTAGTTGCTGAGGCAGGATTCAATGCCGTAGGTCCACTTGCGGTTTTTGCTTTCACAGTAGTTATGGCGCTCTTAGTGCATGTATTGATTGTATTGCCTTGTTTGTTAAAGTTTGTAGGTGGATTATCCCCATTTGGTTTTTTCTCAGCTATGGCGCCAGCAATGCTCACAGCTTTTTCAACGGCCTCGTCTTCCGCCACGCTTCCAATTACTATGGAATGTGTTGAGGATAATGTTGGTGTATCCAATAAAATTTCCAGTTTTGTGCTTCCATTAGGTGCTACTGTAAATATGAATGGTACTGCATTATATGAATGTGCAGCTGCTATGTTTTTGGCGCAAGCATACGGCTTAGACTTAACCTTCGGCGTCCAATTTTCGATCGTATTTATTGCCTTACTAACTTCAGTGGGAGTCGCAGGAGTACCGTCGGCATCTTTAGTTGCGATCGCAGTTATATTAGGTGCTGTAGGTTTACCAATGGAAGCTATTGGCGTGCTCTTAGTTTTTGATAGAGTGCTTGATATGGCGAGAACCAGTGTAAATATTTTTGGTGATTCATGCTGCGCTGCCATTATCGCCAGGCTTGAGGGCGAAGAAACGAAGTTAGCCGCTAAATAAGTTAACTTTCATCCAAATGCATTCCAATTTTACTAAATCCCCCATCAACATACATAATCTCACCAGTCACACCAGCAGCAAGATCAGAGCATAGAAAAGCTGCGGCATTGCCAACATCCTCTGGAGTGATATTTCGCCTAATAGGAGCAACACGCTCCATATGGGTGAGCATCTTTCTAAAGTCTGAAATACCTGCAGCAGCTAACGTTTTGATAGCACCTGCAGAGATACCATTGACTCTTATTCCTTGTGGACCTAAATCAGCTGCTAGAAATCTAACATTTGCCTCTAAGCTGGCTTTAGCTAAGCCCATGACATTATAATTTGGAATTGCCCGAATGGCACCAAGATAAGAAAGTGTTAGAATTGCACCTTGGCTATTTTTCATTAAAGGTAGAGTTGCTTTAGCAAGGCCAGCGAGGCTGTAGCTTGAAATATCATGAGCAATTTGAAAGCCTTCTCTGGTGATACTCTCAACAAACGTCCCTGCTAATTGGTCTCTTGGAGCAAATCCCACTGAATGCACCAATATATCTAGTGTACTCCAATGTTTATTTAAAGTGGGTACAACGGCATTAATTTCATCATCATTAGCTACATCCAAAGGAAAAGTGATATCAGAGTTAAGCTCCTTTGCCATTGTTTCTACGCGTGGCTTAAGTTTTTCATTCTGATAGGTGAAAGCTAATTCCGCACCTTCTCTGGAGAATGCTTTTGCAATACCCCAGGCTATTGATCGTTTACTGGCTAGACCCACAATAAGTGCTTTTTTGCCACTCATGAAACCCATAATAGAATCCCTTTTTTTAGTAATTAGTTATAATCTATAATATTAGTGCTGATAGAAGATAAAGGCAATCAACTGGATTGCTTTGTCACATCAATATAAATAATTAATTTTTGGTTTGGTTTTAATATTTTCTGTTGATCTAAATTATTCCATCTTGCTAAACCAGCAATACTTACCCTAAATTTCTTTGCAATTAGGTAAAGAGAATCTCCATTTTTGACGCTATAGTTAAGTTTACGTTGTATTGGCTTATTATTAATTGGTGGTTGTTTAGTCCATAAGACAAGTTTATCTCCTATTGATAGCATATCTTTCGGCGACATATTATTCCATGAAGCTAATGCGTTAATCCTTACATCATATCTTCTTGCAATTAACCATAAACTTTCACCTCTCTTGATTATATGCTCAATACGCTCACCACCTCTTTGTTTATTTTGTTTGGAAATGAGGCGCTGATCTGATGTATTTTTATAGGACTCTAAATTATTATAGGCCACTGGAATCATAAGAAATTTGTCAGTTCGGATTACATTTGAATTCATATCATTAGATATTTTTATTTGTTTTGCGGTTGTATTGTATTGCTCCGCTATCTCAGACAGAGTCTCTCCATATGTTACTTGATGTCTCTTCCAACGCAATCGCTGATTCGCAGGTAATAATTCATAAGCCTCACTGAAAGTGATAGCATTTTCATTAGGGATTAATAATCTATGTGGGCCATTTGGGCTTGTGGCCCAACGATTAAAACCTGCATTAAGTAAATACAGCTCGTTTAGATCCATTGCTGCTAATTCGGCAGCAAGTGCTAAGTCAATTTGATTATCAATTTTTATTATAGAGAAATATTTATCATTATTGATGATTGGGATTTCAGAATTATATTTTTTTGGGTACTTTATAATTTCGATAAGGGCGAGCAATCTGGGAACATAGGCGGTTGTTTGCCTTGACAGCTCAAGATTCCAAAAATCTGTAGGCAGGGACTTGGCTTGATTCTTCTCAATTGCTTTTGAAATACTACCTTCACCAGCATTGTAAGCAGCAATAGCCAGCAACCAATTATTATCAAAATAATTATACAGATAAGCTAAATAATCCAACGCGGCACCAGTTGAAAAGATCAAATCTCTTCTTCCATCAAACCACCAATTTTGCTCTAGCCCAAATCTTGAGGCTGTAATTGGAATCATTTGCCATAAACCAGCTGCCTGGCCAATTGAATACGCAAATGGATCATACGAACTTTCAACAATAGGTAAAAGAGCTAGCTCTAATGGCATATTGCGAGCTTTAAGTTCAGAAACGATATATGAAAAAAATGGTTTAGCTCTAGATAATACTTGCCTCATGTAATTTTTATTCTTCTTAATAAAGTTTATCTCGGCTATTATTTTTTCATTATCAGGATATTCGATGAAGAATTTATTACTTATCTTCTCTATGAGATTTTTACTAGGAAGACTGTATGAATGATAATTATTATTTGTAATATGGTGCGGATTTAGTTCAATGCTTTTTAGAGATGAAGGGAGAGTGCTATTTTGTTTATAAAATTCAAAATAATTTATTGAATTGTCTTTAGAGTGGGCACCGACACTCAGCAAGATCAGTGAAATAATAAAAGTTGAATATATAGACTTCATTTTCATAAGCTATTTTCATTTATCCTTGATAATCATACAAGTAGCATTTTTTTCAGAATTTATTACAATCATTTTATAGCTTAAGATTACCCGTTAATAAATTTTAGAATGAGTATTCACTTAATACTGAGATTATAAATGAAAAAAGTAGAGATCTATACAGATGGAGCATGTCGAGGTAATCCTGGCTCAGGAGGCTGGGGTGCTTTACTAATTCATAATGAAACCGAGAGAAAGCTTTTTGGTGGGACTCAGGATACAACAAACAATAGAATGGAGATGCAAGCTGTAATAGAGGCTTTAAATGCTCTGAAAACTAGCTGTGAAATAACTTTATATACAGATTCAAAATATGTGATGGATGGCATTAATAAATGGCTACCTGCATGGAAGTCCAGAAATTGGACAACAGCAAATAAAAAACCAGTGAAAAATAGAGACCTATGGGAACTATTAGATAGAGCCGTCACAAAACATAACATTGAATGGAATTGGGTTAAAGGCCATACCGGGAATATTGGCAACGAAGAGGCGGATGCACTGGCTAACAGAGGTATTGATGAATTAGGGAATACTCGATAAGGATAATGATTGTATGAGACAGATCGCATTGGATACAGAGACCACTGGCATAAATACAGCTGATGGTCACAGAGTGATTGAAATTGGTTGTGTTGAAATAGAAAATAGAAGAATTACCGGACGTGAGTACCATTGTTACCTCAATCCAGAACGAGAGATAGATGAAGGTGCTGCGAGAGTGCATGGATTGACGCTCGATAAACTGCGCGATAAACCGTTGTTCAATGACATCGCGGAGGAATTTTTAGATTTTATTGGCAACTCTGAGCTCGTAATCCATAACGCTAAGTTTGATGTTGGATTTTTGGATAGTGAGCTATCCATAATAAATCATGATATAAAATCTATTGAAAAACATGCGTTGGTTCTGGATACATTAGCTTTAGCTAGGCAAATGCACCCAGGCAAAAAAAATAGTTTAGATGCATTATGCAATCGGTATATGATTGATAGGTCAATGCGTCAAGTGCATGGTGCATTAATTGATGCTGACCTATTGGCGAAAGTGTATTTAGCAATGACTGGCGGGCAAGATACTTTTGATCTTGAAGAAGTTGGTAAGAATGATCCATCAACTCAAAAAATGGAGTCAACTAGGAATCATTTAACACAAATACTTCGGGAAGCCAGCAAAGATGAGTTACAAGCGCATGAAAAATTTCTAGATAAGATGTCGAAAGATAAAACTTGTCTTTGGCGGCAGGAGTCATAAACAAATATCTCGAAATTTAATGATTATCATTTAGGTTTTTATTATAATTACCACCGTTGTAATTTCATTCATAAAATTCATCATCAACTCTAACGGAGTAAAAAATGGAAAGTATGCATTTAATAGAAATGAACCAAGGTATGATGGTTTCTGGAATAATCTTAGCTTTAAGTTTTATTGGGATTTTCACAGAAACAATCCATGGTTTTCACAGAGTAAAAGTTGCTATGCTAGGTGCTGCAGTAATGCTCGTTGTAGGTCAATCTTATGGTTTTTATTCAGCAGAGGGCGCATTTGAAGCAGTAGATTGGAATGTTGTATTCCTTCTTGGCGCCATGATGGCGGTTGTTTCTATTATGATTAACACTGGTGGATTCGAAGTAATGGCTGCCAAGATTGGTAAGATTGCAAAAGGTAGGCAATTTATACTCTTGGCAATGCTTGGAACGGCTGTGACGGTCATATCATTACTATTGGATAATGTTACTACGGTAGTTATTTTTGGACCTTTGATTGTTCTAATCTGTCAAAAAATGAGAGTCTCAGCAATACCTTATCTAATGGCTGCAGCATTGCTGTCAGATACAGGTGGAGTGGCTACCTTAGTTGGCGATCCCCCAAACTTGATGATTGGTTCAGCGTTTGACATCGCGTTTCTACCATTCGCTTATAAAATGTTCCCAATTGTTTGTTTAGCATGGGTAGCAACTTTATTCTTTATGAGGTATTTATTTAAAGATGAGTTGGCTATTGTACCGGAAGGTAAATTTGAAGATACCGTGCCTTATAAAGACAAAGGTTTGTGGAACAAATCACTTGTGGTATTAGGTTTGATGGTCATATTTTTTATGATCCACAATACTATTCATTGGGAGCCATGGATGGTTGCTGGAACAGGTTTGATACTCCTAACTCTTCTGGCAAAAGAGATCGAATTTGAAGAAATTATGCAAAATATGACTCATGAAATACCTTTGCTGATGTTTTTTGTTGCACTGTTTATGATTGTCGGTGGTGTAGAAGGGAGTAAATTTCTTGAGTATCTCGGGCAATATTTAATACCGTTCTTGATTGACCCTATAAGCGGTGAAGTGATCCAAGAAAATTTCATGATTACTTGTATAGCATTGATGTGGGTAGCAGCTATTATGTCTGCGGCTATCGATAACATTCCATTTACCGCCGCGATGATACCAATAATAGCTTCGTTAGAAGCTATAGGTGTTAACATTGCTGCATTATGCTGGTGTCTCGCATTGGGTGTTGGTATGGGTGGTAATGGTACACATATTGGATCAACGGCAAACGTTTACATTGTAACGGTATCAGAGAAATTGGCCAAATCGACAGGTAACCCTGATTTAGCAATCACCCCACTTAAATGGGCACAAAAAGGATTGCCGGTTATGTTATTAACTTTGGTTATCTGTACGGTAATAATGTATGTCTTTTTTGGTTATTATGCCGAGCCATTACATTAAATAGTTAATAAATCTAGTCACAATGAGAAACAGGCATCTAAGTCGGAGGTACCCTCTAGATTTAGATGCCTGGAAATCATTGACTGCTCATTATCGACAGGAAATAAAAAATCAAACCATAACCTCGCTCTTTAAATCACCGCGAAATAGGGCTTCCAAATTTGTTATTAAATCAGGTGATTTGACTCTCGATTTTTCAAAAAATCTAATCACCGCCAAAACTTTAAAGTTATTCTCACAATTGATTGATGAAGCACAAATTCATAATTCGATTGAAGAGATGTTCTCTGGTGATGCCGTCAATGCATCAGAAGACAGACCAGCCTTGCATGTTGCCTTAAGATCAAAGTTATCAGATCAAATTGCTCTAAATATTGGTGATGTTGATAAGGTTTGGGTCACTCAGGAGAAAATGGGTTTATTCATAGATTCATTGCATACCAAAAAGATACTTGGTTTTTCTGGTAAGAAAATAACTAATATTGTAAATATTGGTATTGGCGGATCAGGGCTTGGACCCACTATGGCTGTAGTTGCCTTGCGTGATTACTGGGTAGATGGAATGAAATATTATGATGTTTCAAATGGGGATGGGCTGGAATTGATAGATTTATTATCAGAAATAGAAATAGAGTCCTCATTATTTATAGTTGCTTCCAAATCGTTTACTACCAAAGAAACTGAAGAAAACGCAATGATTGCACGTGAATTTCTGGAACAGAATTATGGTGAGCGAGCTATCAAGTATCATTTTGCAGGAATTTCAAACAATAAAGAGGCCATGGATGCTTTTGGTATTCAATCAAAATTTCAATTCATGGTGCCTGAATGGGTTGGTGGTAGATTTTCATTATGTTCAGCAATGGGTTTATCACTGGGCTGCATGATCGGTATGAATCATTTTCTTAGGATGCTTGAAGGAGCTAGGAGGATGGATATGCACTTCAGGCAAGCTCCTTTCATGGAGAACATGCCAATGATGCTCGCGTTATTATCAATTTTTAATACAAATTTCCTTGGC
Source organism: uncultured Woeseiaceae bacterium (assembly GCA_902512585.1). Taxonomy (GTDB): domain Bacteria; phylum Pseudomonadota; class Gammaproteobacteria; order Steroidobacterales; family Woeseiaceae; genus SP4260. The sequence goes on from CABXJW010000004.1 coordinate 42,611, forward strand.
GCGAAATCTCAAGCAATACTCTCTTATGGTTCACGCCTAAATAAATTTAGTGATTATCTACAACAATTGCACATGGAATCATTAGGTAAAAGTACTCGTATTGACAATAGAAGTGTCTCTGTAAATACAGGTAGTATTATCTGGGGTGGGTCCGCATCAAGCGGTCAACACTCATATTTTCAGCTAATACACCAAGGAACTCAATGTGTCCCTATAGATTTTATACTGCCCATAATAGACACATCTGAGCGTAAAAATAACTATAATGTTGCAAATTGTCTAGCTCAAAGCGAAGCATTAATGGACGGTTATAAAGCTAGTGGTACCGAGAAAGTTCACCCCGGAAATCGACCAAGTAACACCATTTTATTTGAACGGGTTTCACCTGAAATTTTAGGACAGTTAATTTCATTATATGAGCATAAGGTATATGTTCAGGGAGTTATTTTTGGTATTAATCCTTTTGATCAATTTGGCGTTGAGCATGGCAAGAGATTAGCTAGTACACTAAATGAGCATCTTAATGGAAAAAAGAAGTATAATAAAACCAATAAGTCTACTCAAAATATCCTTAACATCATTAAAAATCTTGATCTATACAAATAGGAATTTATAGGAAAATATTATGAAAAATGAGTTACACAAAGAATATTTTAGGCCCTGGGGTAGTTATATCTGCCTCGATTCAGGATCAAACTTTCAGGTCAAAAGATTGATTGTTAATCCGGGTGGTATTTTGTCATTGCAAAAGCATTTCAAAAGATCAGAGCATTGGACGGTTGTATCAGGAGTGGCTAGCGTGACCTTGGATAAAGAAGAATTCAAATTGGAGATTAACGAGTCGATTTATATTCCAATTGAATCTATACATCGAATTAGCAACAAAGACCCTGATGTACTTGAGATTATTGAAGTGCAGTGTGGCGAATATTTAGGCGAGGATGATATAGTTCGCTTTGAGGATAATTATGGAAGAGTTGAGAATGATGGATCTTAAAATATCGTCATTTAAAGCTTATGATGTTCGTGGTCGTATCCCTGATGAGTTAAATGAAGATATTGTATATCGTATTGCCAATGCAATGGCTCAGTTTTTAGAAGCTAAAAAGATAATTATAGGGCGCGATATCAGAGCAAGCAGCAAAGCACTTTCTAATGCTGCAGTGCAAGGACTCATAGATGCTGGTGTAGATGTTATTGATATTGGTTTATGTGGCACTGAAGGAGTTTATTTTGCCACAGGTGATCTCTATGCTTGTGGTGGAATAATGGTGACCGCCAGTCATAATCCGGCTGACTATAACGGCTTGAAATTAGTGCGTGAGAACTCCAAACCAATCAGTGCAGAAACTGGATTGAAAGATATTCATTTTTTAGCTGAACAAGGTGATAGACACCTATCTTCATGTAAGGGCAGTATTGCCACTAAAGATATTTCAACAGCCTATATTCAATGTTTATTAAGTTTTATTGACTGTGACTTATTAAGACCGTTAAAAATTGTAGTTAATCCAGGTAATGGCGGGGCAGGCTTGGTTATTGAGCAATTGGGTGAGCACTTACCTATAGAGTTCATTAAAGTCCATTTTGAAGCTGATTCATCTTTTCCTAATGGCGTGCCAAATCCGATGATAGAGGAGAATCGGGAATCGACAGCGACTGCAGTAATTGAGCATAAGGCAGATTTAGGGATAGCATGGGATGGAGATTTTGATCGTTGTTTCTTCTTTGATGAAAAAGGGGAATTTGTTGAAGGGTATTATATCGTCAGTTTATTAGCTGAATATTTTCTTAAAAAGAATAAGGGCGATACAGTTATATATGATCCACGCCTTACTTGGAATACTATTGATACAGTTAATAATGCAGGTGGTGTAGCGATACAGAGTCAGTCAGGACACTCTTTTATAAAGCAAAGTATGCGTGAAAATAATGCTATATATGGCGGTGAAATGAGCGCCCATCATTATTTTAGAAACTTTTTTTATTGTGATAGTGGCATGATTCCCTGGCTTGTGCTTGCCGAAATCTTATCTACCTCAAATGAAAGATTATCTAGTATGCTAGATCAATATAGATTAGATTTTCCAGTCAGTGGTGAAATTAATCGAGAGGTAAAGGATACAGTTGCCACTATTGAGAATATTCGATCGATTTATAATAATTCAGCATTAATGGTTGATTATATGGATGGCGTGAGTATGGAGTTTGCAGATTGGCGCTTTAATGTTCGAGCCTCAAATACGGAACCTCTCTTAAGGTTGAATGTAGAGAGTCGCGGTGATCGAGCTCTAATGTCCTCAAAAACCACAGAATTATTAAGTATTATTGAGAAATGTGGTTAAATTTTATTTACGGTGCACTTTTATCAATATTATATGAATTAGAATTATGATTAGAACAAGATTTGCCCCCAGCCCAACTGGAGTATTGCATTTAGGTAGCGTCAGAACTGCACTATTTTGTTGGTTATATGCAAAGCATACTCAAGGTCAATTTATCTTAAGAATTGAAGATACTGATCAAGAACGGTCTACTCGTGAAAACGTTGATGCTATCTTGGAGGGTATGACTTGGCTTGGTATGGAATGTGATGAAGGGCCATTATATCAAACAGATCGTTTTGCACGTTATCAAGAAATTGCCAATGATTGGCTGAAATCAGGTAAAGCCTATCGTTGCTATTGCACAAAAGATCAATTAGATGAAATGCGTAATCAACAAAAAGAAAAAGGTGAAAAAACCAGATATAACGGTCATTGTAGAGAGTTGACGGACCATTCGAGCACGAAAGAATATGTTCTGCGCTTTAAAAACCCACTAACTGGTCGTGTGATAGTCAATGATCAAGTTCGTGGCAAAGTTATATTTGAGAACGCCGAACTGGATGATTTGGTTATCATGCGAGGTGATGGCTCTCCCACCTATAACTTTGCTGTGGTAGTTGATGATGCGGATATGCAGATCACTCATGTTATAAGAGGTGACGATCATCTTAATAATACTCCTAGACAGATGAATATGTTCAGTGCTTTAGGTGTAGAGGCACCGATTTTTGCGCACTTACCGATGATCCTGGGAGACGATGGTACTAAACTCTCAAAACGTCATGGTGCTGTTGATATTCGTGATTATCGTGAGTCAGGTTTTATTCCAGAAGCATTGTTAAATTATTTGGTTCGCCTTGGGTGGTCAAGCGGTAATCAAGAAGTTTTCAGTATTGAGGAAATGATCAAGTTATTTGACTTACCAGATATAAATCAATCTGCCTCTGCATTTAGTGGTGATAAATTATTATGGCTGAATCAAGAACATATGATGAGCACCGAAGCTGAAAGCTTGGTTTCTCATTTTAAATATCAACTGGATAAGATCGAGGTTGATATCAACCAGGGCCCTGATCTAGTAAAAGTAATTGAGGCTTACCGTGAACGAGCCGAGACGTTTGCTCAGATGGCAATTGCATGCCGTTATTGCTTTGAAGATTTCGCTGAAATTGACCCAAAAGCGGCTAAAAAACAATTACGGCCAGTCATCTTAGAACCAATGCTTGCGTTGTATGTCAGTTTGACTGAGCTAGATGAGTGGTCAAGCGAGCAAATTTCCTCTTGTATTAATAATGCGGCATCAGAATTTGGGATAAATATGGGTAAATTAGGCCAACCGTTACGTGTTGCGGTGACAGGAACTTCAGCATCACCTTCGATTGACATAACGCTTCATTTGATTGGTAAGGCAAGATCTATCGAACGCTTGGGCAGAGCGATAGAGATCATAAAAGGGCGTGCTGCACTGAGTTTATAGTCGGTATATTTTTTAGTTATTGAGATTATAAAATCTATTGTTAATCATGACTAAATCGCTTAAACTTCGCATCATTAGATATACTTTATACTTGTCATTTAATAAAAGTGAAGTCTAGGTAAATCAAATAAAAAAGTGATACATTTTTGTAAATATATTTGCATATAGTCTAGGGGCTATAGCTCAGCTGGGAGAGCGCTTGCATGGCATGCAAGAGGTCGGCGGTTCGATCCCGCCTAGCTCCACCAGAATATAGGTTAAAAATTTGTGTCCCCATCGTCTAGAGGCCTAGGACACTGCCCTTTCACGGCGGCAACAGGGGTTCGAATCCCCTTGGGGACGCCATTTTTTCAAATGGTATCTAAATTAATGATTTACAGTTATTGACATTAAAAATTTAGTTTTCATCTAGCGCCCAATTTTTTTAGCTAATGACTCGCTTATAACATTGCGCGAGAATGTTATTTCCCAACAACATAAATTAGATGGGTTAATTATTGGTATATCCATTATGCAACAGAACTCTATTGTCTGATTACTGGTTTCAACTTCATTATTTGCTATTAATTGACTTGTATTAGACGATTTATCTGGGCTATGAAACATTATTATCTCCTTTTAGTTGCTTGAATAGCCGTATCGTTTTTTCCACCTTGCAAGAAGTTAGCAGGTTGGCGAGAGACTTAACTCTCCTCTTGATACTGATAATTATTATATAGGATTTTTAATTTAAGAACCATTGTTGTATATTTTTAGATATGAAAAAACTACTAGTAGTATTACTCTTAATCTCAATCAATTCTTTTGCTGACGATACCAATGAAGATGTTTCGACAATAGATGGAATTATTAATGCTTACTATGATGTTGTATCTGGTCCAAAAGACTTTGTTTATGATCTTGAGACAGATCGTTTAATACATGCACCAAATGCAATTATCACACGTTTTAATGAGAATAATGACTTTCAGCGTCATACCTTAACTGAAGAACATAAACCATTGCATGAGCCTTATAAGACGAGTTTGTATGAAATTGAAGTGAACAGAGTATCTCAAGAATATGGAAATATTGCGCATGTGTGGAGTACCTTTGCAATGATGGAAACGCTTGAATCAGAACCATTTCTAAGAGGAATAAACAGTATTTCGTTATATTATAAAGATGGTCGATGGTGGATTGCGTCTTGGGAAACACAATATGAGAGTGATACTAAAGTACCTGAACAATACTTACCGAATTAATAACGAGAGATTTTTTAATCTAATCCAACCTAAAACCACCACAATTTGAAAAACTAATTAATTTGCTTCATTGTGGGTAGATATTAATGAAACTATTAATGAGGAATTACAAGATATGGCAACTTTTTTTTATAAATGTATGAACACAACGTGTGGATTTATTGAGTTTTTAACTTTTGCACCTTCCGCTACAGGCAAATGCCCTAAGTGTGGTGGCATAACGCAAAGGGGTGAACAGTAAAGTTATTTTAACACTGGTAAGTAACTGAAAATATTAATTTTTTAACCAATATAGAAATATAAATATTGAATTTTTTTACTAAAGAATATGCTTAATTACATTTTTTTGATGGTATTGCATTAATCAGTTTTACAAATTCAGAGTCCAGCTGTGTGCTTTTCCCTTGCCAGACTCGTTCTGCCAAATCACAAACTCTGCTTGTATAACTTTCTCTTGATTTATTTCTTTTCATAATGCTATATCTTGCTTGCCATATGCCTTCATCCATTAATCCAAGCCTGTATTTGAGATAATCAGTTTCCGAGACATTCCAAAACATGTGCCAAAAGTTATGGGTGAATAATTCATTTTTATCATAATCATGATCAGAATAAAAATAGGCTATTCCGTTATTGGTAGCGGTATTAATAACCTCAGTAAAGACTTTCGTTCTTTCCACGTGTTGTTCGGCAAGAGCAATTCGTTGTGATTGCCTTAATTCCAGTCCCACAAAAATTAATGAGGCAATTAAACCAATTACACCGATTATTTGAAACAATTCGCTGTATTTAGAAAGACTATTTATTGAGAAGATGTTTTTATTCATAAATAGAGCCTACACAACCTTGTAAAATTTGTGAAGGTTAGGTGTAGATTTTGATAGATTCATCAGATGAAGTTAGACTGGAGGTATGAAAAAACTAACTTGCATAATATTATTTTTTCTATCAATAATAATAGTTACTGCTGTTAAGGCAGATCATCCAAATCAAGGCTTCATAGATGTACCCGGTGGCCCAGTTTGGTATAAAATTAGTGGAGTGGGAAAGGGTTTACCATTACTCACTCTTCATGGTGGACCAGGAAGCACCTCCTGTAACTATTCGTTATTGGAGCCACTTGGAGATCAACGACCAATTATTCGTTATGATCAATTAGGGTCCGGTAGGTCTGGACGTCCAGATAATCTATCACTTTGGACGGTAGATAGGTTCATTGAGGCATTAAGTATAATTCGTCAAGAACTGCAACTGGAACGATTCCATCTACTTGGCCATTCATGGGGTGCAGCACTTGCAGGCGCATATTTATTAAAAAAAGGTACATCAGGTGTCGCCTCCGTTATCTTTTCTAGCCCACTTTTAAGTACACCTCTCTGGATTGAAGATGCTAATTATCTTCGAAGTCAGCTGCCGCAAGATATACAAGATACACTAGAGTTCCATGAGGCGGCAGATACAACTAATTCAGACGAATATCGAGCTGCTAGTAAGGTATTTTATGAGCGACATCTAACTCGTGGTATAGCGAAAGAAAAAGCAAATTGTGCTGGCGCCCCATGGAATCAGGTTATTTATGAGCATATGTGGGGTCCGACTGAATTCCTTGCAACTGGTAATCTCATTGATTTTGATCTGTCTGATCAACTTTATAAAATTGATATACCAGTTTTATTTATAACAGGTGAGTATGATGAAGCTCGCCCTGAGACTGTTTCTAAGTTTCAAAAAATGATTCCTAATTCTCAATTTATTGTGATTAAAGATGTTGCGCATGCATCTCTCAGTAGAGCTCCTGATGATTATCGTAGAATCCTCAAAGGATTCTTGGATAACGTAGAGAGCAGAAATCAATAGTGAAAGTATAAGTTTATTACTCTTAGAATAAACTGTGATAGCTATAACCAGTTATTAACCATAAGAAAATAGCTATAAGCCAAATTATCGCATATATTTTTATGCCCAACTTATAGGTCTTAAGGGTAATTTCCTTGCAAAGAAATACGGCTACTCCAAATGAGATAAATAAACTAATACCTATCGTTGCTAATGTTAAGAGCATGTATAAACTTTGAAATTGTGAAGCAATCATAATTTGCATAATACCACTTGAATTCGGCTCCTGAAATGCTTTATTATTATAAGAGTACATAAGGAGTACATTATGAAATCAGCTTTAACGCGCTTAGAACGAAAAATACTAGATTCAGTTAAATCTTATTATGCAAAATATAACGAAATGCCAACTATTAGAGGTCTTGGCAAGATCATAGATATAAGGTCTCCTGGCACTGTGGGTCGTTATATTAATTCTTTAGTAGATAAGGGATATTTAGAACGAGAGGCACGTATTTGGCGTGGCTTAAAATTAACAACACTTGATGATGATGGCTCATTACCATTGATGGGTCGAATTGCTGCTGGAAAACCAATCGAAGCAATTGCGGGTGAAAATGAATTAAATCCAAATGCGTTATTACTGGGTGAAAATCGTTATGCATTGCAAGTGACAGGGGACTCAATGATTGACGCTGGAATTAGAGATCAAGATTGGGTAATTATTTGTTCTCAAGATTATGCAGATAATGGTCAAATTGTTGTCGCACTCATTGATCAAATGGAGACAACTTTGAAGTACTTGCATTACCTGAAAGATAATTTTATAGAATTAAGACCTGCCAATACAGCCTTAGATTCAATGCGATATGAGGCGAATAGAGTTTTAATTCAAGGGGTCGTTGTAGCACAAATGAGGACATATTGATGCATAAGCATGCTTATATGCGGCGAGATGAGGTATGGAAGCGAGCTATTATATTGGTTGATATGAATGCATTCTTTGCCTCTATTGAGCAGTTAGATTTCCCTGAATTACAGGGCCAACCAATTGGGATAACGAATGGTTGGGATGGTACTACGATTATTACTTCTTCTTATGAGGCTCGTGCTTACGGAGTTAAAACAGGTATGCGAGTTAAGGAGGCGAAAGTACTTTGTAACGATTTTATTCAAAGACCATCAAGACCCAAACGTTATACTGAAATTTCCTCGCGTATTATGGCAGGATTGATTGAGTTTACTCCTGATATTGAAGTTTTTTCTGTAGATGAAGCATTTCTCGATGTTACGCAATGTCAGCGATTGTTAGGCGCCCCATCATATATTGCCGAATTGGTTAGGCAAAAAGTTGCTAATGTTTCTAATGGTTTATTATGCTCTATTGGTGTTTCAGGAGATAAGACAACTGCAAAATATGCTGCCAAATTAAAAAAACCAAATGGTTTAACGATAATTCCACCGTGGGAAGCCAGAAAAGTACTACAGAATGTACCGGTCAAAAAATTATGTGGTATTGCTGAAGGAATAGGTTCATTTTTGGGTGATCGAGGTGTTTATGTATGTGGTGATATGGAGAAATTGCCTATTGGTGTACTAGCAAAACGTTTTGGTAATTTAGGGCGTCGTATCTGGTTTATGGCTCAGGGACTTGACCCTCAAAAGATTGATACCAGTATACCTATACCAAAATCAATCGGTCATGGGAAAGTTTTACCTCCTAATACAATTGATATAAACACTATACAGATTTTTTTATTACACATGAGTGAAAAAGTAGCTGGTCGTTTGCGCCGACATCGCTTTGATGCACAACGTTTTCTTGTTGGCTTGAAAACTAATCATGGGTGGTTGAAAACCAAACTATATACAGTAACTACGACCAATGATGGCCGTGATATATATCAATTATGTTTGATTTTTCTGAGAAAAAATTGGCGAGGAGAGCGTGTTTATCAGGTTCAAATAACAGCTCTTGATCCAAGGCCAATAAAACAGCAATTAGAATTATTTTTAAGCAGTGAGCCTGAGAGAACTAATCTATATGCAGCCATCGATGAAATTAATCAGCGTTATGGCGAGTTTTGTGTTTCTCCAGCACGCTTGATTAATCGCTCGAAAATGCCAAATGTAATAGCTCCTGCATGGAAACCATTTGGCCATCGCCAAAGTGTTTAGTTGAAATTATATATGTGTATAGGGTGTTTTTATATACGTAATAAAACTGGCCATGGTGTTTATTTTACAAACACTAAAGCTAAGTTACCGGTGAAAAGAAAACTAAGTGACAAGTCAGAGTTAATAACCTGGGGGCGTCGTAAATATGAGGGAGGCACACTTCCATTTGGGGGTTGTGTTGATCTAAATAATTATGATTCAGAGGCTTGGAGCGCTTGGTTCCCAAAGAAAGTTATTATTCCTGTGAGTTGTTTTGTGGAGCAGGATATAGAAGGGCAGAGTAAATGTTTTAACTTAACTAAGGGAAAATGGATGCAAGCTTTATTGGTAAGAAAAGATTATGAAAAAAGAGTTTATGTAATTACCATTAAACCAAATATTAAGAATAGTATTTTTTTACGCTGGCCAAAAATATTAAGTGTTTAGACAAAATATCCAGTTTATGATGTTAGTTGACTCATATAACTATAAGCCAACTAACAACTAATAATTAAGTTTGAGATTGAATATAGTTTTCAACATTCATTTTATCGATTAAGCCGAGTTGAGACTCGAGCCAATCAACATGCTCTTCTTCGGAATTGAGTATTGAGTCGAATAAATCGCGACTTCCATAATCTTTAACTTCTTCAGCGTGAGCAATAGCTGCTTTTAAGTCGGGTATAGCAACCATCTCAAGAGCTAGGTCACATTTCAACATTTCATGCACATTCTCACCGATTCGGAGCTTTCCTAGAGTTTGTAGGTTGGGTAATCCTTCTAGGAATAAGATTCTTTCAATAAGTTGATCGGCGTGCTTCATTTCATCAATAGATTCTTCATATTCTTTTTCTGCTAGTTTGTCCATGCCCCAATCTTTGTACATTCTGGAATGCAGAAAATATTGATTAATAGCGGTTAATTCATTTTTTAAAATTACATTTAAATGACTAATTACTTTTTTATCACCTTTCATTGAAATTGCTCCACAATTATTACTAATTAGTAGCTAATGATAGAAGTAAAAAAGTACTTGTCTAGTGCGAAATAATTCGCATCTACGAATGATTATTATTAAAAAAATGTACTCATAATCATTACGTTATAGGAGCCATATGAATATGGATATTTAAATGTGACTTTAAGCTGCGGAGGGTATATATAGTGTGGGCTTAGCTCTTTTAGACATATTTTCTTTTAATATTGATTCAGTCATTTCAATACAGCTTCCGCAACAAGAGGCAAGACCAAACTTTTTCTTAAGTTTACGGACTGTATCATCACCATTATCGGCTGCTGCGCGAATTTGAGAGTCAGTGATTGATTTGCAAATACATATATACATAAGTCTGTTTATAAAATTTATTAATATTTATTGATATTTAAATACGAATGAGAATGATTGTCAATTCTATTCAGCATTTATTTAAAATGTGATGTTTAATAAAAGGAGGCACCAAGGTTCATATTGATTGATAAGATTCTTCACTGAGGTCTTACTTAGTGATTCGAGGGGGTGAATACTAAGTAATGAATCTATCTTTATTGAAATCCACTATTATTTCATTAAGTAATAAACCTTGATGCCATAACTCATAACTACTGATTTAATTAAAGTTGAATGTTTATTCCAACAGAAATTTGACGATCCATACCTGGCCTAATCCCAGCTGGGCGACGTGCTGCTACATAGACTTCGTCAAGTAAGTTATCAATTTTCACATACGTACTGACATTCTCATTAACTTTATAATTTGCGATAGCATCTAACACCCAACGAGCATCAATCAGTTGGTTACCTGGTATACCACCTTGTCCAGCTAATGCACGTACTTCACTTGCATAATTAGCAGATAAGTTAGCACTCATACTCTCGCCTATAACACCAATAGTTGCGCGTAATTGACTTTTAGGCATATATGGTAAGCGATCACCTTTTACTACGGCTGTACCCCAACCATCAAAACCACTTTCAAAACTAGTTTCAAATTCAGCTTTTGAGGTTAGTGTGTATTGAAGGCTAATTGGTATTTCAAATCCACTTGAGCTGGTCATTGAGCGGGTAGCACCTATTTCTAGACCTTGCACCTTCACTGCACCACCATCATATTGTGAGCCTATATCAGCCGTGCCACCTGTTGAGGCAGTTACGGTACCAACAATATTGTCGTAGTCAGATAAGAAAGCAATAATTTCGAACATAGAGTCATTAAGTGTTGCTCTAGCACCAAATTCAAAGTTAACACTTTCTTCTGCTTTTGCTTTTGATCCAGCACCTGGAGGTTGGTAGCCTTGATGCACACCAGCTATTAAACGTAAATCATCATTTAATTTATACATCGCCCCAATACCCATAATAGTTGCGTCCTCTGATCTCCTTTTAGTTTTAGTTGGACCTTCAGTTCTGAGTGGGTCACTTGTGGAGTAATCATAACGAACGTTATCTAGTTCTTCTATCCGAATACCAGGAGAAAGCGATAAATTCCCCATTGTCATATCTGCACTAACAAAGAATGAAGTTACTTCACTTTTGCTAAACCGATTTGTTTTTGAACTCGGTGCAGCTAAAGTAGTAGTAACAAGACCCATATTTTCCATACGGAATTTATCTTCTCTTTGTTTGCGATCTTCATAGTCCTCATGAACGCGAAAACCAACATTAATAGTTGTATCCATACCGCTCATATCAAGGTCATAACTAAATTTACCTTGAACACCTTTTGAGTTATAAAATCTATTGTTATGTCTCAGTACAATTGCGTCATCAGCGCTTGTAACGGCACCAGTTAAGATGGCATAAGCTGCTGCATTTGTTATTGGGTCACCGGTTATTGCACTTTGGCTTTTACCGCCAATTTTTTGTAATTTAAACCAATCACGATGGAAGTCATTATCATATACGGTGACCTCACCTCTCCAGTTATCATTATTATCAACAATATAACTTAATTGTATTTGTTCATGATGACCATTGAATTGATCTCTAGCTGAAGCAGCATAGCGACGATATGGATTAACTTTGTAGTCCGCGTCGGTCAGACCCAAATATGTTTCGTTAGAAGTTTGCTGTGTGGCACCAAGTTTCACTCTTAAGCTTTGGTATAAATCAGCTGAAGAATCGGTATCATACTGCATTTTGACCATATAATCTTGAATGTCAAAGCCTGTATCACCATTATCGAGACCAGCAGGTCCGTCCAATTCCTTAAAACCGTTCGTGTGTTGCTGAACTGTCTCAACTAGCCAAGAGAATCGCTCTCCACGATTACCCAAATAGGCATGCGTATCCGTAAGATCGTGATTACCTGCACGAAAATCCAATTCACCACTCATTCCCATCTCATCAGGTATTTGAGTAGAGACCATATTCAAGGCACCACCTGTTGTTCTTGGCCCCACAGCAACTGCTGATGGTCCTTTCAGAACTTCAATAGCACTCATTCTTCTGGCTGTTGGAAAATAATAAGCCGAAGAAGCAGTATATGGAGCAGGGGCGATTAGCACACCATCTTCCATTACGGCAATTTTACCACTTCGATCAATTCCAGATCCTCTGATACCTATATTGGGTCGCAATCCAAAACCATCTTCTTCTTGAATATAAACACCTGGTACACTTCTGAGCATTCTGAGCATATCTGATGCTTTAAAGATCGATAATTCTTCTTTGTCTAAAACATGAGCAGATCCTGAAACATCGGCAGGGTAGCCAACAATAATTATATTTTCAATGGCATCATTTGCAGGGTTACTTTCTTGTGCATACAAAGCATTTGATAGTAATATTAATCCGCTAATTATAAATGCATTTGTTACGTTCTTAGTATTCATTTAATCGTCCTCAAATATCTAATTTATTTTACAAAAATGTTAAATGTATAAAATCGATGCAAAAGATAACGTAAATGAGAATGATTCGCAATAACATTATCAGTTAAGATTGAAAATGTTACAATTAATTTATTATTATCAATAAAATCAGTTATTTATATGAATGAGAAAAATAAGATTAGAGATTTTAGTTACAATTAATTTATAGAAAGAAGTAATTTTTAAATATTTTGCGTAAAAAAGATCTACTTTTACTTGATTTTTATTTAGTTTTGGCGAGATTGTAATATAAATTTATTCTATCAATCTGGAGGATTTGAAGTATTATAATGGTATGAAAATAATTGTTTATGGATTGTTTTTTCTACTCTGTGCCTGTGGCGGTGACATAGTAGATAATGCAGGTGTTAGTAACGAACGAAATAAATCATCTAGCCATATTGATATTTCTGAATCTTCAATTATTAATTTCTCGTATGAAATTTATGGAAAACCAAGATTGGGTGAAATTGTCACTATCAACATCAATACTGATACTGAAAATTATAATAAAGCTATAGCTATGAAATATCGTATTAATATTATAGATGACCTGATTTTTGCCGATGATCAAGTTAAGCAACTTGAACTTAATCAGTTGTCAGATGGTACATACCCAGTACAGCAAATCAATGTCATCCCGCAGAGAGTAGGCCGCGTTTATATAGTAGTTTCGGGGGAAATAAACAAAAATGGTACGGTCATCACTAAATCAACAGCTGTTCCAATTGATGTAGATCAGACAATAGGTAGTTGAGTTTCTTTACTTACCCGCGAAACCATACATAGATTTTATCTCTAAAAACTCTTCCATACCGTATTCACCCCATTCACGACCATTACCCGATTGCTTATAGCCACCAAAAGGCGCCATTGAATCCAGCGGAGCACCATTTATATGCACCATACCCGTCCTCATTTTTGAGGCAATATCTCTCGCATGGTCAATATCACTTGAGCTAACATAACCGGCAAGCCCGTAGGGCGTATCATTAGCTATATTAATCGCGTCAGTTTCATCTTTATAAGGAATAATGGATAATACTGGTCCAAATATCTCTTCACGTGCTATTTTCATATCATTACTTACATTGCTAAAAACTGTTGGTTTAACAAAATAACCATTACCTGATTTTTCTGGCTTACCTGTCCCACCAGCGACTAAATTAGCACCTTCATCAATACCAACTTGTATTAAATCCTGTATTTTATTCCATTGTAACTGTGAGATCACCGGACCGATAGTGGTACTCTCTTCATTGGGTTGACCAGCGATAGTAGTTTGAGCGACTTTACTTGCTATTTGCGCTGCTTCGTCCAATTTATTTTCAGGTACAAGCATTCTGGTTGGTGCATTACATGATTGCCCACTATTACTGAAACAGCTTTTTACTCCATTTGATACCGCTTTTGTGAAATCAGCATCATTTAAGATAATATTTGCTGATTTTCCACCAAGCTCTTGGGTTACTCGTTTAACTGTTGGTGCAGCATTTTGAGCAACTGATATACCTGCTCTTGTTGAACCTGTGAATGATATCATTGCTATACCTGGGTGCCCACTTAATGCAGTTCCTACATCTGGGCCATCGCCGTTTATCAAATTAAAGACACCTTTTGGCACACCAGCATCATGAAGTGCTTGTGTGAATAACATTGCATTAAAAGGGGCTATTTCACTAGGTTTAAGGATCATTGTGCAACCAGCAGCGATTGCTGGGGCAACTTTTAAAGCAATTTGGCTAATCGGCCAGTTCCATGGAGTAATTAAGGCGCATGTCCCAATTGCTTCTTTGGCTACACAAGTTGTACCTACCATTTCTTCAAAGTTGAAATTTTTTAGCACATCAATAATTGCTGAAAATTGTTGTGGGCCACTTTCAGCTTGAGCATTGAGGGCTAATTCCCATGGGGCACCCATTTCTTCCATAATTGCAGAAGCAATCTCTTCGTTTCGTTCGATTAGAATATTTAATATTGATTGTAATAACTCTAACCTATCTTTTTTTGTGGTAGCTGAAAAAGTGGAAAATGCATTATTTGCTGCTATTACTGCTTTATCAACGTCTGCAGCACTGCCTAGACTGATATGGCCACATACTTCATCTGAAGACGGATTATGAACCTCCATTTTATTCGGTATAACTGGTTCCACCCATTCGCCATTAATATAAAATTTGGTCATATCATGCATCAGCTACTCCTTTAAATTCTGTTTTTGAATCATAACTAAAAAATCTAAATTTTTCTCAATTTATTATCAATAAAAATAGTCAGTAAATTTTTTATTATTATTAGATTATCGTTTTGCTAACTGGGTTAGAATGGTATGTTTGTGAATTATTAAATAAGTGTCACAACTTGAATATGATTGAATTATTTATTAGTTTTCGCTATCTGTGGTCAAGGAAACAAAATGGTTTTGTTTCGTTTGTTACTGCTATCTCTCTAATGGGGATAACTCTTGGTGTGGCCGCTTTAATTATTATTCT